>DATDBV010000671.1:0-5587 GCA_036524715.1 Nakamurella sp.
ACCCCGTTGATCAGCTCACACCGGCCTCCGATGTGGGCGGCGTCACCGATCACCGCGTCGGTGATCACGGCACCCGCGCCGATCCGCGCTCCCGACCCGATGACCGACCGGGTGACCTGCGCGCCCACCCCGATCACCGCGCCGTCGAAAACGACCGCCGCATCGACCACCGCGCCGGCGCCGACCTCGACACCCCGGCCGATCGTCGCCCCGCCGACGATTCGGGCGTCGGCCGCAATTGTCGCGCCGTCGAGAACCAGCCCCGCCCCGGTCGGACCGGGCAGAGCCGCGGTCGGGGCGATGCCGGTCACGAGGTCGGCCGATCCCTTGACGAAGGCCGCAGGGGTGCCCAGGTCCAGCCAGTAGGAGGTGTCGACGTGGCCGAATACCCGCGCCCCGGAGGCCAGGAGCCCCGGGAACGTCTCTCGCTCGACCGAGACCACCCGCCCGGCCGGGATCGCCTCGAGCACCTCGCGCTTGAACACGTAGCAGCCGGCGTTGATCTGGTCGGTCGGCGGGTTGTCCGTCTTCTCCAGGAACGCCTGGACGCGGCCGTCGGCGTCGGTGGGCACGGAGCCGAACGCCCGCGGGTCGGGCACCTTCACCAGGTGCAGCGTGACGTCGGCGGCGTTGCTGGTGTGGGTGTCCAGCAGTGCGCCCAGGTCGACGCCCGACAACACGTCGCCGTTGAACACCATGACGGTGTCGGCGCGCAGCGCCGGAGCGACGTTGCGAATGCCGCCGCCGGTCCCCAGCGGCTCGTCCTCGACCAGGTAGTCGATATCCAGGCCGAAATCAGATCCGTCACCGAAGTATTCGGTGAATGTCTCGGCCTTGTACGACGTGCCCAGCACGACATGCTCGATCCCGATCGCCCGGATCCTGGACAACAGGTGCTCCAGGAACGGCACGCCCGCTGTGGGCAGCATCGGCTTGGGCGCGGACAGGGTCAATGGCCGCAGCCGAGTGCCCTTGCCCCCGACGAGAACCACCGCATCGACATCCGTCGCCACCATCTCCTGCCTTTCGTGTGATCCATGACCCGGTCAAGCTTGGGCACCGGCCGCCCGCGCGACCGAGATGACGTATTCACCGTAGGGTGACTTGGCCAGCGCCTTGCCCAGGGTGAGGCACTCGTCGGCGGTAATGAACCCGTTGACCAGCGCGATCTCCTCCAGACAAGAGATGCGGATGCCCTGCCGGTGTTCCAGGACCCGCACGAACTCGCCCGCGTCCAGCAGGGAATCGTGGGTACCGGTGTCCAGCCAGGCGAATCCGCGACCCAGGTTCGTCAGGGTCGCCTTGCCGTCCCGCAGGTAGATGTTGTTCAGATCGGTGATCTCCAACTCGCCGCGAGCACTGGGCTCCAGGCCGGCGGCGTGTCCCAGCACGTCGTTGTCGTAGAAATACAGTCCGGTGATCGCCAGATTCGATGCCGGCTTCACCGGCTTTTCCGTGATGGACACCACCCGGCCCGACGCGTCGAGTTCGGCGACGCCGTACCGTTCCGGGTCACGCACCGGGTAACCGAACAGCACGCACCCTTCGACGTTCTCCGCGGCCGTGCGCAGGGTTCGGGAGAAGCCCTGGCCGTAGAAGATGTTGTCACCCAGCACCAGGGCCACCGAGTCGTCGCCGACGTGGTCGGCTCCGATGATGAAGGCCTCGGCCAATCCGTTCGGCGCCTGTTGGATGGCGTAATCGATGCTGATCCCCCACTCGCCGCCGTTGCCGAGCAGCCGGCGGAACGCCGCATTGTCCTCAGGCGTGGTGATGATCAGGACATCCCGGATGCCGGCCAGCATCAGCACGGACAGCGGATAGTAGATCATCGGCTTGTCGAACACCGGCAGCAGCTGCTTGGACGTCGCCCGGGTGATCGGATGCAGCCTGGTGCCGGCACCACCGGCCAGGATGATGCCCTTCATCGACGCAGCACGCCCCCATCATCGGATCGCCCGGCGCCGCGTCGAACCGCGGCCGGTGCGGGATGGATCGGACCCTACCCGACCCCCTATCCCGCGCGGATCAATGACGGCCGCGCGGCGAGCGCAGTCCGTGGGATCGGTGGGGACACGAATCGACAGGTCAAACAACGCGCATGTCAACCACGCGCCGAGAAGGTCGGTGGCGTGGTCAGCCTCGCGGCGGAATGTCGTCGACGTGCCGCTCGGGCAGTTCCGCACCGGCGGCGACCTTGTGCAGCCGCCGGGCCAACAGCGCGCGCGCCCCGAGGCCGGCTTTGAGCAACCACCGCAGCGGCGCCTGCCACCTGGCCGGATGGCGGGTGGCCAGGTAGCGGTACGCGCTGCGGTGGTGCGCCTGCGCCATCGCGGCCGGTTGCCGCTCGGTTGCGTGCCCGCCCTCGTGCGTGACCTGCGCCGACGGGCAGTAGATGTTCGACCAGCCCGCGTGGCCCAGCCGGTCGCCCAGGTCGACGTCCTCGAAGTACATGAAGTACGCCTCGTCGAAACCACCGACCTGCTCGAAGGCCCGGCGGCGGACCAGCAGGCAGGACCCGGACAGCCAGCCGGCCAGCCGCTCCACCGGCTCCTGCGCGTCGAGCCGGTACCGGCGGGTCCACGGATTGGTCGGCCACCACCAACCGAACACCGCGTGCCCGACGCCGGCCGAGATCGACGGCAGGTTCCGCGCCGACGGGTACACCACCCCCTCCGGCGTGGTGATCAGCGGGCCGAACGCCCCCGACGTCGGATGCCGGTCGGAGCAGTCGAGCAGCCGGTCGATCGCCTGCGGCGCGAACACGATGTCCGGGTTGGTGATCACCACCCAGTCGACGGCCGAGTCGAGCGCCCGCACTCCGACGTTCGCCGCGCCCCCGTAACCGAGGTTCCCGCCGGTCCGGACCAGCCGCACCCCGGCACGCTCCGCCGCCACTTCGACAGTGCCGTCCGTGGAGCCGTTGTCGGCCAGTACCACCCGGATCTCGCCCCGGTATGCATCGGGCAGCGAGTCGAGCATGCCCAGCAGGGCCGGGCCGGGCGAGTACGTGACGGTCACCAGCCCGACCACCGGCGGAGCCGGGGTCGTCATACCCAGATCCGCGGCCGAACCGCCCCGTTGACTTGCCACATTCGGCCCAGGTGTGTCGGTTCAGCAGGGCCGAAGGCGGCAGATCGATGCGGACCGGGGGTTCGGAGGCGCCCGCGAACGTGGTGGACAAGAGTCATGCGCCCGCCGCCGCGCGCACATAGGCCCGGTGATGCGCCTCGGCGCTGGCCGCCCAGGTGAACTGCTTGGCCCGCACCACCGCGGCCGCCGCCAACTCGGCCCGGCGCCCCGGGTCGTCGATCAGCTCGGACAGTGCGGCGGCGATGTCCCCCGCCCCCGTCCCGCTGTAGGCGACGGCCTCGCCGCCGACCTCGGGCAGCGCCAGCTTGCGGGTGGTCAGGACGGCCGCACCGCACGCCATCGCCTCGAGAACCGGCAGGCCGAAGCCCTCGCCCAGGCTGGGGTAGGCGACCACGTCGGCGCCGCCGAGGAAGCCCGGCAGCAGTTCCACCGGCACGTGCCCTGGTCGCAGCACCGTCATTCCCGACGGCACCGCGGCCAGCGCCGGTTCCACCCCGGAGTCCCATCCGGGCGAGCCGGCCAGCACCAGCACCCGTCGGTCCGTCCGGGTCGTCATCGCCCGGATGAAGCCGCGGACCAGGGCGGGCACGTTCTTGCGAGGTTCCAGCGTGCCCAGGAATCCGATCCACGGACGATCGCCGATGCCCAGGAAGGCCGCGGCCGCCGCCGTCTGTTCGGGCGACGGCGGGTGAAAGACCTGGTGGTCGACGCCGTGGTAAGCCACCACCATCGCGTCGGCGTCGGCGTTGGCCAGCCGGACCAGTTCGTCCGCGGTCGCCCGGCTCGGCACCACGCAGACCGCGGCCCGGCGCAGCGACGTCCGGGTCCAGGCCCGGAAGAACTTCCCCTTGATGCCCAGGTGCAGGCCCCGGTCCGAGAAGAAGGTGGCGTCGTGCAGCGTCACCACGCAAGGCACGGTCGAGGCCATCGGCACGGTGTAGTGCGGGGAGTGGATGACGTCCACCGGCAACCGCCGGGCCAGGCGGGGCAGGGTGGTCTGCTCCCAGGCGAGCCGCGCCGGCCGGCTCCCGAGTTCCTCGGCCGCGGTGACGATCCGGCTGCGCGGGGCCAGGCGGGCGAACACGTCGGCGTCGTGCCGCTGGCAGACCACCGACAGCGCCGCCCCCTGCTCGTCCAGGGCCGCGACGAGGCTGTCGACGTACCGGCCGACCCCACCCCGTTTGGCCGGGATCGCGGTGGCGTCCAGCAACACGCGCGGTTCCGTGCGCATCCACATCCCTTCCGCGGTCACGCCCTCGTGACGCTCGCGGTCGTCCACGCCGATCAATGGCACGTCCGCGACGCTCCACCGAGCGAACCCGGCGACGACCCAGGGTAGTCGCTCTCGGCCCGAATGCCGGGCGAACGCACCCGATCCTGCGGCACAGGGGCACGTCACCCGACGGGATACCGCCCCAGTCCGGTGCGGACCGTTCAACTGGCCGGGCCGACGTGCAGGTCCCAGATCCTTTCGGCGCTGGCCGTCCACGAGTACAGCCCGGCCCGCGCCAGCCCCCGGGCCGCCATGTCGCCGGCGCGCACGGGATCGGACAGAACGCCGCCGATCGCCACGGCAAGGTCACCGGCGTCGTCGCGGCGGGTGACCAGCCCGGCCGGGCCGGCCAGCTCCACCAGCGCGGGGGCGTCGGACACGACCACCGGGACGCCCGCGGCCATTGCCTCCAGCACGGGCAGGCCGAATCCCTCGGCCCGGGACGGTGCGGCCAGCAGGGCGGCCCCGGCGAGCACAGCGGCCAGGTCGTCGTCGGACAACCGGCCGAGTTGACGAACCCGGGAGGCCGGCAGCCCCGCCGAAGCGGCCACCGAGGCCACATCCACCCCGCCCCACCCCCGCGGGCCGACCACCGCCAGGGTGGCGCCGGCGGCCGCCGGCCTGGCCATCGCGTCGATCAGCACGTCCAGACCCTTGCGCGGCTCGAGGGTGGCCACCGACAGCACGTACCGGTCGGGGACACCGAGCCGGACCCGGCGGGCGGCCGCGTCCACCGGCACCGGCAACGCGGTGACCCCGTGCCCGATGACGACGATCCGGTCCGTCGCGGCCGGGAACAGCCCGGACAGATCGTCGGCCACCGCGGCCGATGGCACCACGATCGCGTCCGCGTACCGCGCCGCCCGGCCGACCGTCGACCGGTGCCATCGCACACCACGAGGGGTCAGCGTCTCCGGATGGGTCCAGGGCACGGCGTCGTGAACGGTCACGACCAGTCCACGGCGGCGAGGCGGGGCCAGCGGGGTGGCGGCGTGCACCCGGTCACCGCGGACGGTCGGCGGCAGGCCACGGCACCAGAGTTCGGCCAGTCCTCGCCGACCGGCCGGTAGCCGATGCGGCCCGTCCACCCCGGGGATCCGCGCAGCGGTGGGCTCGCGGTGCCATGCGACGACCGACCGCACCTGCCAACCCGGCCGCGGGTTCGCCGCCAGCGCGGCCGTGATCTCCCGCGCGTATCGGCCGGTGCCGCCCGGGACGGGT
>DATDBV010000672.1:0-6103 GCA_036524715.1 Nakamurella sp.
CGGTCCCCCAGGGGGTTCACCCCGCGACCGACCGCCAGCGAGTGCGCCACCAGCACGTGCAGGCACTTCACCCGGTCCGGCATGCCGCCGGCGGTCACCGGGATGCCCAGGTCGTCGATGGAATTGCGCATCGCCAGGTAAGACTCGTGCGCCGCCCGGTAGTGCGCGCCGAGGTCGGGGTCGGCGGCGAGTTCCTCGGTCATCTCGCGCATCAACCCTCCGGCCTCCATCCGGCCGATCGCGGAATTGAGCACCGAGCAGCACAGATAGAACAGCGTCGGAAAGGGGTGGCCGTCGGGCAGGCGCGGGGCGGTCTGCACCACGGCCGGCACTCCATGGTCGCAGCGGTAGGCGACGGCGAGCACACCGCGGGGCGTGCGGCCGAGCTCGCGGGTGAGCAGCGCCAGGTCCTCGTCGGTGGCCGGCGCGAGCCGAAGCGCTACTGCCCCTCCTCGGTCAGCGTGTCCCACAGGCCGCCGTACCACGGGCCGGTCGGGATCGGGGTCGCGGAGGTACCGTCGCCGGAATCCGCCAGGGCGGGCGCGTGCACGAGGAAGACGGTGTCCCCGGGGGTGACGAACTGCAGCCGGCGACGGGCCTCGGCGGCCACATAGTCGTTGTCCAGCAGCGCATTCTTGCGGTCCTGCAGCTCAGCCCGCTGTTGTTCCAGGTCCTGCTGCGAGGCCACCGCGGCCCCCAACTCGGCCCGCTGCTCCAGGTAGTTGCGCAACGGGAACGCGACCGACAGCGCGACCGCGCACAGCACCAGGCCCAGCATGGCCACCTGCCGGGCCAGCGCCGACCGCGGCATCAGGCTGCGCCCCGGGAGCGCCGGGGCCCGCCACGTCCGGCCGGTGCGGCGGGCGGTGCCCGGCGCCGCATTGCCCGGCGCGGCGGCCGGGCGGGAGGCGGCCGGGCGGGACGATCCGGCCCGGCCCCGGCCGGCGGATCGGGTCGATCGGCCCTTGCCGCCCGCAGCGGTCGGCCGGGCGGCGGACGCTGCCCGCGTCCCGGAACCCGGCCGACGCTGCGGTTGTTCACTCATGCCGTCGCCCCTCCGGGGCACCTCGCAAGCTCGGGCGCCCCGGGATGGGCGCCGCCACGGTGCTGATGATTCGCTCACCAAGGCTCGCTCATTCGCGGCGCAACCGATCCGTTCAGGAAGCGGCCGTGTACCGCGGGAAGGCCAACTCACCCAGGTAACGGGCGGCGTCGCCGAGGTTCTCCTCGATCCGCAGCAGCTGGTTGTACTTGGCCACCCGCTCGGAGCGGGCCGGGGCGCCGGTCTTGATCTGGCCGCAGCCGGTGGCGACGGCGAGGTCGGCGATGGTGACGTCCTCGGTCTCTCCGGAACGGTGGCTCATCATGCAGCGGTAGCCGGCGTTGTGGGCCAGGGTGACTGCGTCCAGCGTCTCGGACAGGGTACCGATCTGGTTCACCTTGACCAGCAGCGCGTTGGCCGCGCCGCGGGCGATGCCGTCCTCCAGCCGCTCCGGGTTGGTGACGAACAGGTCGTCGCCGACGATCTGCAGCTTCGAGCCGAGCTGGGTGGTCATTGAGATCCAGCCGTCCCAGTCGTCCTCGGACAGCGGGTCCTCGATCGACACGATCGGGTAGTTGGCGATCAGATCGGCGTAGATGGCGATCATCTCGTCCGAGGTCTTGGGGCCGCCCTCGTAGGTGTAGACGCCGTCGCTGAAGAACTCGGTGGCCGCCACGTCCATGGCCAGCACGACGTCGGTGCCGAAGCCGAAGCCGGCCTTGGTGATCGCCTCGGAGATCAGGTCGAGCGCGGCCTTGCTGGACGACGCCGCGGGAGCGAAGCCGCCCTCGTCCCCGAGCGCGGTGCTGAAGCCGGCCTTCTTGAGCACCGACTTGAGCGAGTGGTACACCTCGGCGCCCCACCGCAGCGACTCGCGGAACGTCGGTGCACCGACCGGCGCGATCATGAACTCCTGGACATCGACGCCGCTGTCGGCGTGCGCACCACCGTTCACGATGTTCATCATCGGTACCGGCAGGATGTGCGCGTTCGGACCGCCGACGTAACGGAACAGCTCGAGCTCGGCGGACTCGGCGGCCGCCTTGGCCACGGCCAGGGAGACGCCGAGGATTGCGTTGGCGCCGATCCGGCCCTTGTCCGGGGTGCCGTCCAGGTCGATGAGCTTCTGATCGATCACCCGCTGCTCGATCGCGTCGTAGCCGATCAGTGCAGGCCCGATCTCCTCCAGCACGGCGTCGACCGCCTTGAGCACGCCCTTGCCCAGGTACCGCGCGGAGTCGCCGTCGCGCAGCTCCACCGCCTCATGCTCGCCGGTCGAGGCCCCCGACGGCACCGCGGCGCGGGCCAACGACCCGTCGTCCAACGCGACCTCCACCTCGACGGTGGGGTTACCCCGGGAATCAAGAATCTCGCGTGCACCGATGAGTTCGATGGCCGCCACTGGGCACATCCCTTCGCTTGCGGATACGGAACCACTCAGGCCGGGCTCGGAGTCGGCACTGATCGACGCCGCCGGGGCCGGAGCCGCACCAAGCCTAGAGGCGAACGTGTCCGCGGTCGCGCCGAGACTCGCCAGGGGGCCGACACTGGCTTTCTAGACAATCCGAAGTCTGTCTAGAATTGGCACCATGGCGTTGAGCATCAAGACCGAGGAAGCCGACCGGCTGGCCCGGGAGTTGGCGGCGGCGACCGGAGAAAGCCTGACCCAAGCGGTCACGGTGGCCATTCGCGAACGGCTCTTCCGCATTCGGGCGGACAAGGATGCCTACCTCGAGCGGGTGCGCCGCATCCAGGAGGAGTTCGCCACGGCGAGGGTCATCGACACTCGCTCAGACGACGAGATCATCGGTTACGACGAGCACGGCCTGCCGGCGTGAGCGCACGGTGGGCGGGAGTCCTCGACGTCAAAGCGAACCATCAACGCCGGCGCCGGCGCCGCGTCCAGGGCGGGCGGGCGGGTTCGTGGCGGCGGCCCGCGAGGCGGTCCGGAAAGGCGACGGCGTGAACGGGGTGGTCGTCGACACATCCGCAGTTGTCGCAATCGTCAGGCAGGAACTCGGCCACCGGCAACTCACCGAACACCTGAGCTCTGTGGTCGAGCGATGGATCACCGCGCCCAACGCGTTGGAGCTGACCATGGTGCTGGAAGGACGGTTCGCGGTCAGGGTCGGTGCCGGGACCCGCGTCCTGCGGGACTTGGACATCACGATCGCCGCGTTCACACCGGCCATGACCGACGGGTCGTCTGACGCCTGGCGCCGGTTCGGCAAGGGCCGGCACCCAGCAGGCTTGAACTTCGGCGACTGCTGCACGTACGCCCTGGCCGAGGAGACCGGCTGGCCGATCCTGTGCACCGGGGACGACTTCGCGCGCACCGGCTGGCCGGTGCTCCGCCCGGACCCCGCCGACCCCGCTCCCCTCGTCGGAAGTTGATCATGAAGCAGGTGTTCGAATGAAGCCCTCGAAAGAACACCTACTGCATGATCAACTCGAATTGGGGGGGCGGCGGTGGGGCGGCGGGCGAGTGCGGGCCAGGGCTTCGCGGACCACGGCGGCGATGGCCTCGGCCTCGATCAGGAAGCCGTCGTGGCCGTAATCCGAATGCATGACGATCACCGGCCGAGCGGTGGGGGCGGTGGCGATCAGCTCCCCCTGCGCCGGCAGGAACAGCCGGTCCGAGTCCACCACGGACACCGTCACCTCGGCCGAGATCCGTTGCAGCGCGGACTCGACCCCACCGCGCCCGCGGCCGATGTCATGCGAATGCATCGCCTCGGTGAGCACCAGGTAGGAGTTCGGGTCGAACCGGGCGCCCAGCTTGCGGCCGTGGTGCTGCAGGTAGGACTCGACGGCGAACCGGCCGCCGTGCAGCGGATCCTCAGCGCCCTGCGGGCCCCGGCCGAATCGGGTGTTCAACTCCAGCGCCGACCGGTAGGTGGTGTGCGCGATCTGGCGCGCGATGCCCATGCCGGTCAGCGGCGCCCGACCGCCGTAGTAGTCGCCCCCGGCGAAGTCCGGATCGGCCCGGATCGCCGCGAGTTGCGCCGTGCCCCAGGCGATCTGGTCGGCGGTGAAGGACGGGCAGGTGGCCAGGGCCAGGCAGCGGGCCACTCGGTCCGGGTACGTCACCGCCCACTCCAGGGCCCGCATGCCGCTCATCGAGCCGCCGACCACCGCCTGGAACCGGGCGATGCCCAGCGCATCGGCCAGCGCGGCCTCGGCGGCGACCTGGTCGCGGATCGTCAGCCGGGGGAATCGGGATCCGTACGGGCGACCGTCGGGCGCGAGCGAGGAGGGGCCGGTGCTCCCCCGGCACCCGCCGAGCACGTTCGCGGCGACCGCGAACCAGCGGTCGGTGTCCACCGGCGCGCCGGGCCCGATCAGCCCGTCCCACCAGCCCGGGGTGGGCTGGTGGGGGCCGACCGGGCCGACGACATGCGCGTCGCCGGTCAGCGCATGCAGCACCAGCACCGCGTTGTCGCCGGCGGCGTTCAGCGAGCCCCAGCTCTCGTATGCCATGGTGACCGAGTCCAGGCGCTGCCCGGACTCGGTCACCAGCGGACCGATGTCGGCGTACCGACGCCGATCGGTCGAACCGTCGACTCCGTCGTGCGTTTCGGCCGTCGCCCGGTCGAGAGTGGTCACCCCTTGGCGGCCCGGAACCCGGCCTCCAGGTCGGCCAGGATGTCGTCGATGTGCTCGATCCCGACCGCCAGCCGGATCAGGCCCGGGGTGACGCCGGTGGTCAGCTGCTCCGCCACGGACAGTTGCGCGTGCGTGGTCGAGGCCGGGTGAATGACCAACGACCGCACGTCACCGATGTTGGCCAGGTTGGTGAAAAGTTCGAGCGCATCGCTGAAGGCCTGGCCCGCCTCCACGCCGCCCTTGATCTCGAAGGTGACGATCGGACCGCCACCGGCCGGCGCGTACTTGCGCTGCAGGTGATGCCACGGGCTGGAGTCCAGACCCGGGTAGGACACCGACTCGACCTCGTCCCGGCCGGCCAGGAATTCGGCGACCCGCGCCGCGTTCTCGTTGTGCCGCTGCACCCGCAGCGACAGCGTTTCCACACCCTGCGAGATCAGGAAGGCGTTGAACGGGCTGATCGCCGGCCCGATGTCGCGCAGCCCCTGCAGGCGGGCCTTGAAAATGAAGGCGACGTTGGTCTTGAACAGGCCATCCGGCCCCAGGTCGACGCCCCAGGTGAGGTTGTTGTAGCTGCGGTCCGGGGCGTTGAAGCCGGGGAACCGCTCAGCGTTGGCGACCCAATCGAAGTTGCCCGAATCGACGATGACGCCGCCGATAGCGGTGCCATGCCCGCCCAGGTACTTGGTTGCCGAGTGCACAACGATGTCCGCGCCGTGCTCGAACGGCCGGATGAGATACGGGGTGGGCACGGTGTTGTCGACGATCAGCGGCACGCCCACCGCGTGCGCGACGGCCGCAACCGCTGCGAAGTCCAGCACGTCGAGCGCGGGGTTTGAGATCGATTCGGCGTAGAACGCCTTGGTGTTCGGCCTGGCCGCCGCCCGCCACGATTCGGGGTCGTCCGGGTTCTCGACGAAATCGACCGTGATGCCCAGCTTGGGCAGCGTGTAGTGGAACAGGTTGTAGGTGCCGCCGTACAGCCGAGGCGAGGAGACGATCTGGTCGCCGGCCTCGGCCAGCGTCAGGATGGCCAGGGTCTCGGCCGATTGCCCGGAGGCGACGAGCAGGGCGCCGACCCCACCCTCCAGGGAGTTGATCCGATCCTCCACCACGGCTTGGGTGGGGTTCATGATCCTGGTGTAGATGTTGCCGAGTTCCTCCAGGGCGAACAGCTTGCGGCCGTGCTCGGAGGAGTCGAACGCGTACGACGTCGTCTGGTAGATCGGCAGCGCCCGCGCCTTCGTGGTCGGGTCGGGCGTCTAGCCGGCGTGGATCTGACGGGTCTCGAAGGACCACTGGGCGGACATTGCACTCACTCCTGTCATCGGAAGGTCCGGCTGCCGCGGACCCGCGCATGCCGGCCGTCGTGATCGACGGTCGGCCAGGTCATCACCCGGGGCACCCCACCGCGTATGGAGGGTTGCCGTCCAGCTGGTCGCCCCGAGCTTGCGA
>DATDBV010000673.1:0-8794 GCA_036524715.1 Nakamurella sp.
CCAGGAAGCCGGGACACAGCAGAACGGCCGGACCGCGCCCGTCGAAACGGGTGTGGTCCGGCCGTCCTGAACTGCTGTGGCGACCTCGGTCAGCTCTTGCCGAGATCGATCGTCGACGGGGCCGCCAGGGAGGCATCCGCAGGCACGGCGCGGGAAGCCTTGAGCCGCAGCCCGGACGTCGGATCGAAGATGTGGCAGTGATCGGCGTCGGTCGGCATGGCGTGCACGACGGAACCCGGTGACGGGTGGATCCGGGCATCCGCCCGGATCACCAGGCGGTCGCCGTCCGGGGTGTGCCCGTGCACGAAGGAGTCGGCGCCGAGTTCTTCGACCAGGTCGATGGTGACCGGCACGCCCTTGTCGGACAGCGTGATGTTCTCCGGACGGACACCGAAGGTGACCTCCTTGAGACCCATCCCGGAGGCCTCGGCCAGCAGCTCCCGGGGGAGCGGGAACACCGTGTCACCGAGCTTGGCGCCTTCGGCGACCAACGGGACGGTCAGCAGGTTCATTGCGGGCGAGCCCATGAACCCGGCGACGAAGACGTTGACCGGCTTGTCGTACAGGGTCCGCGGGGTGTCGACCTGGTTGAGGATGCCGTCCTTGAGTACCGCGACGCGGTGGCCCATGGTCATGGCCTCGACCTGGTCGTGGGTGACGTACACGGTGGTGGTGCCCAGCCGGGACTGCAGCTCGGCGATGTTCGCGCGGGTCTCCACCCGGAGCTTGGCGTCCAGGTTGGACAGCGGCTCGTCCATCAGGAAGACGGAAGGCTCGCGGACGATGGCCCGCCCCATGGCGACGCGCTGCCGCTGGCCACCGGAGAGGGCCTTGGGCTTGCGGTCCAGGTACTTCTCCAGGTCGAGCAGGCCGGCGGCCTCGCGGACCTTCTCGGCGATCTCGGTCTTGTTGACGCCGCGCAGCTTCAGCGCGAAGCCCATGTTCTCGGCGACCGTCATGTGCGGGTACAGCGCGTAGGACTGGAACACCATGGCGATGTCCCGGTTCTTCGGCGGGACGTGGGTGACGTCGCGGCCACCGATGAGGATCCGGCCCTCGTTGACGTCCTCCAGGCCGGCCAGCATGCGCAGCGCGGTGGACTTGCCGGAGCCGGAGGGGCCGACCAGGACGAGGAACTCGCCGTCCGGGATCTCCAGGTTCAGGGTGTCGACCGCCCGGACCGGGGGGCTGCCCGGATAGACCCGAGAGGCTCCGTCGTACTTGACGTCGGCCATGAATCGTCACGTCCTTCCATCGGCCCCGCCATCGCGCGAACCGGTTGTTGAGGCTGTCCGGGATCAGACACTAACCGACCGCGCGGCCCTTGGGAAGAGGCTTGGAAAACGTTTTCCCGACTACCTGGAACCGATTCGGAACCGAAGTGTCGGTCGCGCCGGGAATCGATCACCGCACCCGCCGGGGCGGATGCCGTCCAACCTGCACCGACGCGATAGCGTGTGCTGGATGGACCGACCCCCGCGGACGAGGCCGCCGGCGACGCTCGCGTCGCTCGCCGCCGAGCTGGGTGTGTCCAGGACCACAGTGTCCAATGCCTACAACCGCCCCGACCAGCTGTCCCCGCAGTTGCGGTCGCGGGTGATGGATGCGGCCCGCCGGATGGGCTACCCGGGCCCGGATCCGATGGCCCGCTCGCTGCGCACCCGCAAGGCCGGCGCGGTCGGGTTGCTGCTGGCCGAGCAGGTGTCCTACGCGATCCGGGACCCCGGCGCCGTCGCCTTCCTCGAAGGCCTCACCCTGGAGTGCGACGAGGCGCAGGTCGGCCTGCTGCTGGTGCCTGGCCGCCCCGGATCCGAGGACGTCGCCGGGGTGACCCGCGCCGCCGTCGACGGGTTCATCATCTACTCGATGCCCGACGACGATCCGCACCTGGCGGCCGCGCTGGCCCGGCCGGTGCCTTCGGTGATCTGCGACCAGCCGTCCATTCCCGGCACCGATTCGGTGGGCATCGACGACAAGGCCGCGATCCGTCGGGTGGCCGAGCACCTGCTGGATCTGGGCCATCGGCGGATCGGCGTCATCTGCATGCGGTTGGGCCGGGCCCGGCTCGACGGTCCGGTGCCGATCGACCGCCAGCTGGCCGCCCGCTACCACGTGCAGCGCAACCGGCTGATCGGCCTGCGGGACGCGTGTGCGGCCGCCGGGGTGGCCTGGGACCGCATCCCGGTGGTCGAACGGTTCGAGCACACGACGCAGGCCGGTCAGTCGGCCGCGGCCGAGGTGCTCGCGCTCGACCCTGGGATCACCGCACTCATCGCCACCTCGGACGTGCTCGCGCTCGGGGCGATCACCGAGCTGACCCGGCGGCACCAGCGGGTGCCCGAGGACGTGTCGGTGACCGGCTTCGACGGCATCAGGGCCGCCGTCGACGCCGGCCTCACCACCGTCGACCAGCCGGTCGTGGACAAGGGGCGCCATGCCGGTCGGATGCTGCTGAGCCCGGCCCGCAAGGCCGCCGGCCGGCGTCAGGTGCTGCCCACCCGGTTCCTCCCCGGACGGACGACGGCGCCGCCACGGCACTGACCACCTCGCGCGTCCGTCGAACATCCCCCCGGACAGGGCAGGCTGATGCCCGGTGCATCCCTGCGAAACGGGCGGACGGGACATGACGCAAGCACGATCGAACGACGAATCACCAGCGGACGCGACAGGGACGCAGCTCCCGGAGCCGGCCGGGACACCGGCCGACCCGGTCCCGCGGGTCCGCATCCCGGGAGCAATGCCGCGGGGCCTGATCATCGTCCTGGTCGCGGCGGCCATCGTGGTGGTCGTCGCCGGCATGCGGGCGATACCGGGCATCCTCGGACCCGTCTTCCTGGCCCTGGTGTTGACCATGCTGGTCGATCCGATCCGCGGCCTGCTCCTGCGCCGTCACGCGCCACGATGGCTGGCGTCGATGGCGGCGTTCCTGGCCGGGCTGCTGATCGTTGTCGGGTTGGTGGTGGCCACCGCGCTGGGCATCGTCCGATTCGTCCAACTGATCCCGCAGTACGCCGACGAGTGGCAGCAGTCGCTGGCCGATTTTCAGTCCTGGCTCGCCGGCCTGGGTCTGACCAGCACCGACATCCAGTCCATGGTCAAGGACATCGATCCCAGCACGGTCGCGTCGTTCGCCGAGAGCCTGCTGTCGGGCCTGAGCAGCGTGCTGTCGGCGACCCTGTTCACGATCGTGCTGCTGATCTTCCTCGCCGTTGACGGGGTGGTCTTCCCGCAGCGGATGGTGCGCGCTCGGCCCGGTCACGAGATCGCCTTCGACGGGCTGCGCAAGTTCGCCTCGGGTACCCGACGCTACTTCGGGGTGGCCACGATCTTCGGCGGCATCGTCGCCGTGCTGGACACCGCGGCACTGTTGATCCTGGGCGTCCCGGCGGCGGCCCTTTGGGGGTTGCTCGCCTTCGTCACCAACTACATTCCCAACGTCGGCTTCATCATCGGGTTGATCCCGCCGACAATCCTGGCCTTCCTGCAGGGCGGGCCCGGTCTGGCGATCGCCGTCCTCGTCGTCTACTGCGCGCTCAACTTCGTGATCCAGTCGGTGCTGCAACCCAAGTTCGTCGGCGACGCCGTCGGATTGACCACCACGATGAGCTTCCTGTCGCTGATCATCTGGACGTTCATTCTCGGGCCGCTCGGCGCGATCCTGGCCATTCCGGCCAGCCTGCTGGTCAAGGGTCTGCTGGTGGACATCGACCCGCAGGCCCGGTGGCTGCAGCTGTTCCTGGGCGACGCCGGGGACCCCGCGGACCCCACGGACAAGAAGGCCAACTCTTCGAGTTGATCATGCGGCAAGTGTTGTTCTCGACGTGCTGATAGAACACCTTTTGCATGATCAACTGTCGAGGACGGGTGCCGGTGTCGGACCCCGGTGGCAGAGTGCGTCCCATGATCGATCACTTCGGTGTGCAGTCCGATGACGTTGCCGCGGCCGCGGCCTGGTACGACGCGTTCTTCGTTCCACTCGGCTACGGCCGGGTGATGGACTTCGGGGTGGCGGTGGGCTTCGGGACGCCGGAGCACCCGAGTTTCTGGGTGAGCGCGGCGACCGATCCGGGCGGACGCCAGTCCCACATCGCGTTCACCGCGGCCAGCCGGGAGGTGGTCGACGAGGTGCACCGGGTCGCCGTCGGGCTTGGGCTGGAGATCCTGCACGAGCCGCGGGTGTGGCCGGAGTACCACCCGACGTATTACGCGGTGTTCGTCCGCGATCCCGACGGCAACAACGTGGAGGCGGTCTGCCACCGGCCGCCCGCGGAATGACGGCCGATGTTCCCGCCCATTGAGCCGTACGCGACCGGAATGCTGCCGGCCGCGCACGGCGCCGAGCTGTACTGGGAATGCACCGGGAATCCGGACGGCGACGCGGCGCTGTTCCTGCATGGCGGGCCGGGAGCCCCGATGGCCGACGGCTACCGGCGGCAGTTCGACCCGGACCGCTGGCGCGTCGTCTACCTGGACCAGCGGGGCTGCGGTCGCAGCCGGCCACTCGCGCATCTGGACCTGGCGTCGTTGACGACGAACACCACGGCCCAGCTGATCGACGACCTCGAGCTGCTCCGGACGCATCTGGGGATCGACCGGTGGCTGTTGGCGGGCGGGTCGTGGGGGGTGACGCTGGCGCTGGCGTACGCGCAGCGGCATCCGGGCCGGGTGACCGGGCTGGCGCTGGCGGCGATCACCACCGGTGCGCGTGCCGACCTGGAGTGGATCACGCAGGACATGCGCCGGGTGTTCCCGCGGGAATGGGAGGAGTTCGCGGCCGCCTCCGATCGACGGCCGGGGCAACGCGTGCTGGACGCCTACCTGGAACGGATCACCGACCCCCACCCGGACGTCCGGTTCGCGGCGGCCCTGGCCTGGTGCGCCTGGGAGGACGTGCACGTCTCGCTCGCCCCGGGCTGGACGCCGTGGGACCGGTACGACGATCCGGAGTTTCGCGCCCAGTTCGCCACCCTGGTCATCCACTACTGGGCGAACGACTGCTTCCTGCCGCCCGGTGGCGTCCTGCCCGGCATGCCGAGGATCGCCGGGATCCCCGGGTTGCTGATCCACGGCCGTTACGACGTCAGCGGCCCGCTGGCGGTCGCGTGGGAGCTGCACAAGGCCTGGCCGGCCAGCCGGCTGGTCGTCCTGTCGGACAGCGGCCACGGGGGAGCGTCGATGAGCGAGGAACTCGCGGCGGCGATCGCCGGGCTGGTCCCGTGAGTCGACGGGGCCGGGTCGACCGGGCCCGGCTCAGGGGGCCAGCTGATCCTTGGCCACCGGGCCGGAGGTGCCGGCGGCATGCTGGGAACGGCGCTTGATCACCCGGCGGCGGCTGTCGGCGAGGACGTTGAGCACATCGGCCACCCGAGCCGGGTCGGCGATCCGGGCGTCGGCGACCGTTCGGCCCGGCCCCACCTTGATCCCGACGTCACCGTCCTCCAACACGCCGAACGCATTCTCGTCGGTGATGTCGTCGCCGATGAAAACCGTTGCGGTGCAGTGGTTGGCCTTCATCAGCGCCTTGAGCGCGCGGCCCTTGTTGGTGGTCACCACGGTCAGCTCGAGCACCTTCTTGCCGCGCAGCAGATGCACCCCGGGCCAGGTCGCCGGGTTCTCCTCCACCGCGGCGGTCACCGCGGCCGCGTCGTCGGCGTCCACGCCCCGCAGGTGGACGGCGACGCCGGTCGGCTTGAGCTCCAGGCGGACCTTGGGGTGCTCGGCGGTGATCTGCTGCAGCTCCAGCCGGAGCCGGCCGAGCCGCCTGGCATCGCCCGGGCTGAGCAGGGACGTTTCCTCGCGGTCCTCGGCCGATGTCTCCGCGCCGTGGCTGCCGATCAGGTGGATCCGGTCGGCCGGACCGAGCAGCATCTCCAGGTCGGCCAGGGCCCGGCCGGACACCACCCCGACCAGCGTGCCCGGCGTGACCGTCATCGCCTGCAGGGCCTCCATCGATTCGGGGAGCGGTCGGGCGGTCGCCGGATCGTCGACGATCGGCGCGAGGCAGCCGTCGAAGTCGGTCGCCACCAGCAGGCGGGGTGTCTCCGCGATCTGGTGCAGCTTGGCCACCACGTCGCTGGGCAGCCGGTGCATCGCGTCCGCGACGTGATCCCGGGTGCTCTCCAGGGCGGACAGGAAGGCGGCCGCCCACCGGTCGACGTCGTGCGTGAGGACCTGACGGCGCAGGGATCGCATCCGGCGTCGGGCCTCCACCGCGGGCATGGTCAGCGCCTGGCGAAGGTGCTTCTTCACCCCGTCCGTGTCGTAGGGGTTGACCAGCAGGCTCGCGCGGAGCTCCTTCGCGGCGCCGGTGAACTCTGACAGCAGCAGCACCCCGCCGCCGTCCACCCGGCAGGCCACGTACTCCTTGGCCACCAGGTTCATGCCGTCCCGGAAGGGGGTGACGGTCATCACGTCGGCGGCCACGTAGAACGCAGCCAACTCCTCCCGCGGCAGGGCCTGATGCAGGTAGTGGACCGCGGGGCGGCCTATCCGCCCGTAGTCGCCGTTGAGCGCGCCGACCTGCTGCTCGATCTGCTCGCGCATCCGCCGGTAGGACCCCAGGCGTTCCCGGCTGGGCGTCGCGATCTGCACCATCACGGCGTCCTGGACCGCCGGATCGTCCTCGGCGAGCAGCTCGCTGAACGCGCTCAGCCGCACATCGATGCCCTTGGTGTAGTCCAGTCGATCGACGCCCAGAATGATCTTCTTGGGATTCCCGAGATCCGCCCGGAGCGCCTTGGCGGCCTCGTGCACCTTCGGAGTGGCGGCGAGGGCGGACTGCGCGGCCGAGTCGATCGCGATCGGGTAGGCGGCGGCCCGGATCTGCCGGCCGTCGTGCTCGATGGTGCCGCCGGTGGTCACGGCCCCGGTGAGCGACTTGGCCAGCCGGGCGAAGTTGCGGGCGCCGCCGGGCAGCTGAAACCCGATCAGATCGGCGCCCAGCAGCCCGTTGACGATCTGCGACCGCCACGGCAGCCGCATGAACAGCTCGACCGGCGGGAAGGGGATGTGCAGGAAGAACCCGATCCGAACGTCGGGTCGCAGCCGGCGCAGGAACTGCGGGACCAGCTGCAGCTGGTAGTCGTGCACCCAGACCGTGGCGCCGGGCGCCGCCAGCTCGGCGGCCTCATTCGCGAACCGCTCGTTGACCCGCTGGTAGGCCTCCCACCACTCCCGGTGGAACTGCGACTGGACGACGGCATCGTGGTAGAGCGGCCAGAGCGTGTCGTTGGAGAAGCCTTCGTAGTAACGGTCGACCTCGTCCGCGGTCAGGGTGACCGGGTGCAGGCTGAGCCCGTCGGTGCTGGTCGGCTCCAGCTCGAGGTCCGGCGACCCCGGCCAGCCGATCCAGGCACCCTGCCGGCGGGACAGGATCGGGGCGAGCGCCGTGACCAGACCCCCCGGCGCCTGCCGCGCGCGGGTGCTCCCGTCCGGTAGTTTCTCGATGTCGAACGGCAGCCGGTTGGCCACCACGACCATCTCGGCCTGGACCGTCGACCCCGATTCAGGGGCCGTCGCGGCCTGATCCGGCTGCTGCGTCGCCTCGCCACCGACCGGATGGCCGTTGCGCCGCGCGCCATTGCCGCTGCCCAGTCCTTCGGCAGTCATCGGCGCGTTCATCGCGCCGGCCCGGGTCTGGGTGGCTCGACCACCGGCGAGGCGACGTCTGATTCGAACCCCTGTCGAGCGGGCGACGGCGTGTGCTGTCCCGACTCGATGGCCGCTGCGGCGGGCGTCATGCTCACGGTTTGCACCACCCCACCCTAGTCGGCCGAGCCTGCGAGGCCGCCATCACGGACAGGAGGACCGGGCGCCAGCAATCCGGTGACGGAGGAACCGGATTGCTCAGCGCGGTCCTAGCGACCGGCGTCATCGCGTCGGTGAGCGCCGGATCACATCCCCGCCGTCGGGCCGTCGGGTGGGCGCCAGGCCCCGTGCCTTGCTTGCGATGTCGGTGCTACGCAGATAATCGACAGCGCTCGCACACGGCGTCCCGACGACGACATCCTCCACGGTTCAACCACGAGATCCGCACGAGGGACCTCGATGACGGATTCCTCATGAACGGCGGGCGGGCTGGGCCCGGAGGCGCCGTTCCATCAGGGTGAACCCGCGGCTCGGCGCCCTACAGCCGAACGCAACGCTCCGAGATCCACGTGAGCAACCTTCTTGGACTGCTGGTGCGGATGTCGGATGGGCTTGCGCCGGCCGGGCTGATCAACTCGGCGCGGATCGTCACAAATCAACTCGGCGCGGATCGTCACAAATCGGGCGCCCTTCGCCGCGTTGAGGCGGGCCCGGTTTGAGGCGGGCCGGCCCCGACAGGGGCCTTCCACTCAACTTGAACCCGGCCGTGCGGGCGCCGAGGCATCCCTGCCCGGCCTCCGTGAGTTGCGCTGATCCAATACCTACAGAACCGGACAAAACGGCGCGGGAAATGGGTCTACGATCAGCGCAAGTGTCTGCGTTGTTCCAAACTACGCGTTTGGCGCATTTCGGGCATCGAGAGGTTCGACTGATCAGCACGGCGGCGGGCTGGCGGCGACCGAAGCGAAGTTTCCGACATATCAGTCACAACACCGATCAGGGTCCCGGTCATCGTCCAGGCGATGACGCACGCAGAAGTACAGAGGTGCAGACGGCCCCGCAGCTTGCAGGAGATCCTCGCGCTGCCCGCGGTCGCCGAGCCACTCGTCGTCTCGCCACCCCGCGTGATGATCATGGCCGGAATCGTTCCCGACGCGGCGTGTGCGACGCGGCGCTCCTCGTCCCGCGGAACTCGACCCATCGGATG
>DATDBV010000674.1:0-13340 GCA_036524715.1 Nakamurella sp.
TGCAGGCGTGCTTGGCAGAGCACGACTACGACCACCCGTGGGCGTTCGGCTACTTCAAGCGCGCCGACCGGGTCGAGCTGCTCGCCGAACCGGCGGCGAAACTCCTGGTCCGCGGTCGCGGCGACTCCCGCTCGCTGGCGCGGGCGGCCCGGAGCGTCGGCGCCGGCGACGTGCACATCACCTATTCCACCGACGACGGGCTGATCGAGGTCGCCGCGGCCGGCGTCAACAAGGGCACGGCGTTGGCCGAGCTCGCCACCCGGTGGGGGATCGACCGCAAGGATGTCATCGCCTTCGGCGACATGCCCAACGACCTGGAGATGTTGCACTGGGCCGGGTTCAGCGTCGGAATGGGCAACGCCCACCCCGACGTGCACGCCATCGTCAGCGAGGTCGGCGCGCACCACCATGAGGACGCGGTCGCGCAGATCCTCGAACGCTGGTTCTGACCGGAGCGTCAGGCAAGCGAGCTGAGGTCCGGCGGCACGTCGACGGCGTGCCGCTGCAGGTCGTCCAGGGCCACGATGTCCAGCGCCCGTTCGTGGGTGGCGGCCAGCACCACCGGTGCGGCCACTCCGTCCGCCAGGGCCTGCTGCCAGCGGGCGGCCACCACACACCAGCGGTCGCCGGGTGTTAGGCCGGGGAACAGGTATTCGGGACGGGGGGTGCTCAGGTCGTTGCCGACCGACTGCTGATGATCGAGGAACTCGGCCGTCACCACCGCGCACACCACATGCCGGCCGACGTCCTCCGGACCCGTCGCGCACCGGCCGTCCCGATAGAACCCGGTGACGGGGTCGATCCCACACGATTCGAGGTCGCCGCCGAGGACGTTGCGTTCGCTCACCGCACCATCCTGACTGTCCTGCTCCCAGTGCGCACCGCTGCTACACCTTGTCATGGACGGGCTTCTCGGTGGCGACGGCCACATCGACCGGCTGTGCCCACCTCACACCGTGCCCAAAAGTGATCACCAGTGGTCCGCCCTGGAGGTGAGTGGGACTTTTCCCGTCGTCATGGGAGATCGTGGCCGGCTGTTCGTCCCCATCGCACTCCGCGAGCGGTTGAAGGCGGGTCCTGGCACGGCGATGTTGCTGGTCGACACCCCACGCGGTGTACTGCTGGTCACCAGGGATCAGGCCCGGGAGCTGGTGAAGGAGCCGCTCAGCGGGCACGACGTGGTGACCGAGTTGCTGGCGGATCGTCGCCGGGAAGCAGCCGCGGAGGACGCGTGAACGTTTTCGACGCGTCCGCGCTCCTGTGTTTCCTGCGCGACGAACCTGGCTCCGAGACCGTCGCCCGAGAACTCGAACGCGGCGGACGGTGCAGTGCCGCCAATTGGTCCGAGGTGGCGCAGAAGGTCCTTTCCCATGATGGCGAATGGGAGTTGGCCGCGGGCGTGCTGTTGAGCTACCCATTGATCGTCGAGCCGGTGCGCAGGTCGGACGCCGAACTCGCCGCTCATCGCTGGACCAGGGGGAGTGGCCTGTCGCTGGCAGACCGGCTCTGCCTGGCCACCGCAGAGCGACTGGGCGCGACCGCCTGGACGGCCGACGCGGCGTGGGGGAGCGACCGGCCGGTCCGGCAGATCAGATGATCATTGGCCGCGGAAAGGCCCGACTGGTCGACCGATCTGGAACCGCGTCCGCCGAACGGTGTTGCGTCAGGCCCAGTTTCCGCCGGGGACAGCCTTGATCCAGTCGGTGAACGCCGAGATCCGGGTGTAGATCCCGCCGTCCCCACACACGGGCGGATGGTTTTGGCCCGGGACGTCGCGCGCCCACAGGTACCACGTTCCGCCGGATCTCACGCACGCAGGACCGCAGCTGTCACCGTTGCAGCTGCCGCTGGTAGCCGGGATGCGACACTGCACTCGTCACGGGGATGATCTGTACGTTCGCGGCGTCGACCCGATCGCCGATGAGCACCCGGCGGCTGCACCCCGCCGGTGTTGCAATGTCCCGCGGTCACCACCACGTTCGGGGCGACAAGCGTTCCGCTGCGGCACCAGTCGTTGTCGGAGCCGGCGGCGACGCCCTCCGGGTAGTCGCCGGTGGGGACACCACCGACGATCCGCTCTCGATCACCGATCGGCTTGCGCACGTTGGCGATGAATACCGGGTCGGAGTACAGGCTGTCCCCGGGGCGCCTCCGGTGGCGCGCCGACCGCCAGCTGACGCGCGGCTCGGGTCGTCGACTGGCGGCCAGCAGGTCGACCTTGCGGGGTCGGCGGACGTCGGCAAGAGAATTGTTTCGTCCGCGCCGCCGACGCGAACTCGCTGATACGGAGGCGCACCGCGGAGGCGTCTGTCACCCCGCTGTCGACGACGCGCTGCGCGTCCCGGCGACCCCGTAGTAGTCGCCCAGGGTGCGGGTGACCTGCTCACTCGCGCCATCGCCGAGGGCGAAGTAGCCCCAGTTCCATGACTCTCGGGTGTCACCGCGGCCGGCCGCCGACCAGGCCCCGCGCAGGGTGCGACCTTTGGACAGGCTGTCGATCGTCGCCACCTGCTTGGCCAGCAACGCGGCGTTCGAGCGCAAGGGGGCGATCGGGATGTCGGTGACCAGCCGGATCCGCTCGGTCATCGCAGCGGCTGAGGCCAGCGCGATCAGCGACTCGTAGTTGGGATACACGATCCGGTCGATGGTGCCGAGTGAGCTGGAGCCCGCGCCTTCGGCGCATCGTGCAACTCGACGATGTCCGTTCGTCGACCACACGCTCCACGTTCGGCAAGCCGATTCCGATGTCCATCCACCCTCCACACCCATTGGTCCGGATCATGGTTAATGCGTTGACGCCCTCCGGTGGGTCGCCATAGCATCTGCTCGGCCGGTAGCTCCATGGCCGACAGCGCCGTCCAACACCCTCGTGACAGGGTGGCCACTCGTCCAGTGTCGGATGTACGGAATCGGCCGGACCTTTGACGTCGAATCGGCGCGTGCCGTCCGGATCCGCAGGCGCCGGAGCACTTGTCCGCCCCGCACCGTGGCCCATGTGAGTCCGACACCGTCGTCAGCGAGCGGATTGTCGTGCGGTGCTCCGGTCGGTTGGCCATGCCGTTCGGGAAGTCGAGGGGCCGGCGGAGTGGATCTGTGCCCGCCGGGCGTTGGTGGTTGAGAACAGGACCGAGAGGAGCACTCAAATGGGAATGGTAGACGGCAAGGTCGTGATCGTCACGGGGGCGGGGTCCGGCATCGGCCGAGCCAGTGCGCTGGCCTTCGCGCGGGAGGGGGCCGCCGTGGTCGCAGCGGATGTGACGGTGACGGCGGGGGAGGCGACGGTTGCCGCGATCGAAGCCGCAGGCGGTCAGGCGACCTTCGTCAAGTGCGATATCTCCCGGGCCGCCGATGTGCAGGCGCTGGTGCAGGCCGCGGTGGGTCGGTACGGCCGCCTCGACGGGGCGCACAACAACGCCGGGATCTTCGGTCCGAGTGGGGTACTCACCGCGCAATACGACGAGGCCGCCTTCGAGCAGACCGTATTGGTGAACCTCACGGGCACCTTCCTGTGCATGAAGTACGAGATCCCGGCGATGCTCGCCGGCGGCGGCGGGGCAATCGTCAACACGGCTTCGGCGGCCGGCCTCATCGCCACCCCGGGCAACATCGGTTACAGCGCCTCGAAGTTCGGTGTCAACGGCGTCACCAAGACCGCGGCGGTGGAGTACGGCCATTTCGGTATCCGGGTCAATTCGATCTGCCCGGGATTCGTCGAGACCCCGATGATGGCCGGCTTTCTCGAATCGGAGATGGGCCAGGCCATCGTCCGAGCGGTCGAACCGATCGGCCGGAGTGCCCGGCCCGAGGAGATCGCAAACGTGGCCGTGTGGCTCTGCTCGGACGGCGCGTCCTTCGTCACCGGTGCGAATGTCTCGGCCGACGGAGGGATGACCGCCGTATAGGCCGGTCGCATCGATCCCCCGCTGGATCGGGCCCGGGTTGCACGGTGGAACGCGATGGTGCGTATCGGAGTCCGGCCGGCGACCGGCTCACTCCCGCCTGCATCGCGGCAAACGCCGACGGCAGGCCGGACGCCGCTCGGTACCCGATGCCCGAATGCACCGCGACGCCCCGAACATGTCCGGATAGGCCCGGCCATCATCACTGCCATCGCGCTGCTGGCCGACGGGCAAGCGACATACTAACTGTTGGAATCGGTCTCGTAGCCGGTGCGGATCTCGTCGACGATGCCGACGATGATCGCCGGTTCATCCATGGAGGCTACGGTCAATCGCGCACCGCGGGCGGGTGGCGGCGGGTGGCGCGGGCCGCCGCACCCACCGAACACATCAACAGGCCGATGCCAATCAGCGGAACGACATCCGTCCCGGTCACCGCCAGGCTTGCCGATGCGGTGGCCGCCTTCGGCGATGGCCGGATCAGGAGCGACGATGGTGCTGACGCCGATGCCGGTCCGGTCCACCCGATGGATCAGCACCAGGGCGCCGCCACGGACAGCAGGTCGGACGGACCGGTTTCGGCGTGGGCGGTGGAGCGGAGCTGGTTGAGCGTTGTCGACCGGATCAGCACGGCGGGCTCCGTGCTCACGGTGGCGCCCTGACCCAGGGCGACGGACACCGCGTCGTCGATCCAGTCCGAGACAACCTGGTCGATGCCGGCATACCGGATGGTCGTCGCCCCGATTCGCACGGCTCCGCCGCCTGCACCGTCGGTGTTCGGCAGGAAGCTCACCGTCGCCGTGGGAACGGTGCCGGTGCCTTCCGGACGGAGCCCGTCGCCACCGCCCGCGCCGCCCACCACGGCGCCGGTCATCGAGCCGGCCGGGCCGAACACGAACTCGTCCGCGTCGTTCGGAGCTCCGGTGATCTGCTCCACGCCGGAGAACGCCAGGTCCAGGACACTGCCGGTATCGGGGCCGGCGATCGTCCACACTTGGGCTCGGGCGCTCCCGGCTCGGGATCGTCCGCCCCGACGCCCGTGGTCCCGGGTGTGGTCTCGGGTGACGAATCCGCCGGTGGGTCCAAAGGGACCGACAAGGCGGGCCCGGTCGGCGGGGGTTTCCGCGGCCGTCGTGACCCGAGGCGGATCCCGTCGGCCCGTCCGACGGCCGACGGCCGGTTTCGGCGGTCGCGGTCGGCAGACCGGGTCCGGGATCGGTTTCCTCGGCGTGGGCCAGATGGCTGAACGCGATCTGCAGAGCACCCGCCCCGACCGACAGTCCGACGGCGCGGACCGCGAGACCGGGTAGCGAGCGGGGTCAGCCTCGGCGCCGGCCCGACCTCTGCTCGACGGGTCCCTCCGCGGAGGTGATGCAGACCCGCCGGCCAGCAGCAGATCATCAGGGTCCCGAAGGTGGCGGTCACGAAGCGTTCCCGAAGGGTTGAGACACGCCCATGCCCCATTCACATCGCGGGGAAGATGCCTGGAATGCCGGTGACCGCCTCGCGGCGACCGTCACCGGCCCAGCTGACCCACCCGTCCGGCGCCTGCGCAAGCGGGCTCTGGTGGCCCATTTCGGATGTGTTGCCTCGACCGCGACTCGACCTCATGTCCGTCGACAACTGTTTTCCACCACGCGGTTCAACTGTCGAAGCGAAGTTGCTCGCGGCGAGCCGACCGGGGCGGCCCCCCGGTGGAGCCGGGTGCACGGACGGCCCGCGGCCCGAAATCAGCCGGCAAATCAGCACATTGTTAACCTCTCGGAAACGAACGGCGCAAGCCGAGGCCCAGTTCGGTGGGCGCCGGCGACTCATCGCCGGATATTCCCCTCGTCGGATGCGCGAATCCCCTCTAGCGTGGAAAGCGATGGTGCCACAGGCATCGTCACCGCCCGACATCCCGTCGGTGACGAATCGCCCTGCCGCCCCGGCCACGGCGACGCCGGAGAACCCGGAGAATTGGAGGACGTCGTGTCCATGCAGCACAAGCCCGCACGGCTCGGAGCCCGGCGAGGGCGGCGGACAGGCATGGCCGCCGCCTGCGCCATCCTGATGCTCGGTGGATGCAGCGGTACGCCCGACATCGCGACTGTGATCGACCCACCACCCACTGCATCGCCCTGGGTCGGCTCTGGCGCCCCGGCGGCGCCTGCGGCCACCGCTCCGGCCCCGGGAACCTTCT
This sequence comes from Nakamurella sp., assembly GCA_036524715.1. Lineage (GTDB taxonomy): Bacteria > Actinomycetota > Actinomycetes > Mycobacteriales > Nakamurellaceae > Nakamurella. Next base: position 6,082 of record DATDBV010000674.1, read on the forward strand.
ACACGACAGTGCCGGCCAGCCCCACGACGGTCGGCGTCACCGAGTCGTCGCCTGCCCCGCCCTCGTCCGACATCGAAGATCTCGTTCCGGTGACCGGAGACGAGATCTACGTCAACCAGAGCTTGGTCCGGCGAACGATCGAGTGCGCTGACAAGGCGATCGTCATCAACGGCTCATTGAACCAGATCACCTTCACCGGAAGCTGTTCCTCGACGTTGACCAACGGCAGCCTGAACCACCTTGCCTTCGACCAGGTCGCGTCGATCACCCTCAACGGCGCGAACAATCAGGTCACCTGGAAGGGCGGCGGGGCGAACGCCGCACCCTCGGTGAAGGACAGGGGATTCGGCAATCGGGTTGACCAGGGTTGACCGCGTCCGCACATGCGGGGGGACCGTGATCTTCCCGACAGCCCGACAGAGGGGCTCGCCGGCGAACCCCGGCGGTCGAATCGCCGGCAGGATGGACCCGGAACTCCATGAACGGCCAGCAGTTCACGCACGCGTAACGAACGCGAGCGAAGTGTTGACCTGTTTCGTCCCCGGGGTGGGCCGGGGTGGGCCGACGCACACGGCGAGGACTCGGATGGCGATCGCCGAAACAAGCTGACTCGGGGTATTTTTCGCTCGCCCGGCGCAGACCAACCAGTGGCTCGACCCGGTCGGTGTTGTGGCATTCGGCTGACGCCGACACAAATGGGTGGTTTCCGATGGACCGGCGATATTGATTCCGCCACGGCCCCAGAGACGGTGCGGAAATTGCGTTGACCGGCACCCGGCGACCGCCCTAGTATCGAACTGCGGTTCTTTCTTGGTGACCGACAGGGTCGTCCGACACCCAATTGCAGGTACGGAAGCGCGTCCAGTGTCGGACGTTCGGACCATGTCAGGTCCTCTCCCGTCATTCAACTGCAATTCGGGTGTCATTCGGCGAAGGGTGGAGGTGCGGCAAGCCGCCGCGGTCGAGACACCGAATGTGGGGAAAGTTGTGATGCGGGATGTGGCAATCATCGGGGCGAGTGCCGTCCAGGTACAGAAACGCGCGACCAGTCTGCGTGAGCTGGCCGTGCTGCCGAGCGTGACTGCCCTGGCGGACGCCGGGGTGGAGCGCGTCGACGGCCTGGTCGTCGGGACGATGGCCAGCGGGGAATTCACCGGCCAGCACCATCTCGGTCCGCTGCTCGCAGACGAGCTGCATCTGACACCGGTTCCCGCGTTCCGGGTCGAGGCGGCCTGTGCCTCCGGGAGCAGTGCATTCCATGTGGCGCACATGGCCGTGGCGAGTGGAATGTACGACAGCGTGCTGGTCACCGGCGTCGAGATGATGAGCCGCGTGTCGGGCGCGGTGGCCAGCCGGATCCTGGCCGGTGCAGCGGATTTCGAGTACGAGGTGGAGCAGGGGGCCACCTTTGTCGGCCTGAACGCGATGCTGATGCGTCGGTACCTGCGGGACTTCGGTGTTTCGCACGAGCAGTTGATGCCTTTCGCCGTGAACGCCCACCGCAACTCGGTCACGTCGGGCCACGCCCTCATGCGCAACAGCATCAGCCTGCAGGCGGCCCTCGACTCGCGCGTCGTCGCCGATCCGATCCGCCTTTACGACTGCAGTCCGATCTGTGACGGCGCCGCCAGCATCGTGCTGGCTGCCGGTGATCTCGCCGAGCGATCCGACGATGCCATCTGGATTCGAGGAGCCGGCGTCGCGACCGACACCATGAGTTTCCACGACCGTTCGGACCTCCTGTCGCTCGGCGCCAGTCGAATCGCGGCCGAGCGCGCGCTGGATCGCGCGAGAATGCGGGTGCAGGACATGGATCTCTACGAGATCCACGACGCGTTCACGGTGATGACTGCTCTGGTCCTTGAGTCTCTCGGGCTCTACCCGCGCGGTGAAGGCTGGCGGGCTGCGGTCGATGACGACATCGCCCTGGACGGGCCCGTCCCGATCAGTACATTCGGCGGCCTCAAGGCGCGCGGACATCCCGTGGGCGCCACGGGAATGTACCAACTGGTCGAGGCCACGATGCAGTTGCGTGGAACGGCCGGGGCGAATCAGGTGCCCAATGCCCGGCGGGCACTGGTGCAGAACATGGGTGGGACCGGATCGACGATCGCAGTGCACATCCTGGAGGCGACATGACCGACATCGACAACAACTTCGACGGCCGCCTTGTCGCCGGAACCAGATGTGTTGACTGTGGACACGTGCGGGTTCCGGCGCGGTTGCACTGCTGCCAGCGTTGCGGCTCTGTCGCGCTGATCGACATCCGGGTGCCGCTGCAGGGCGTCTTCGAGAGCTGGACCAGCGTGCCGGGGTCCGAGTCGGACCCCGATCGGTTCGCCCTGGGTCTGGTCACCCTGGACGCCGGGCCGATGCTCACCGTGCGGGTCAGGCTCGACCCGTTGCAGCAGCCGTACGTCGGTGCCCCGGTCAGCGGACGGGCGGTGCGGCGCGCGGGTGCTGTCGAGCAGTTCTGGTTTGAACTGGCGGTCGACGAACTCGAGCAGCGGGGTGCGGCGTGACAGGGGGGGCGGCATGAACGACGGGCGGGTCGGGGTGGTCACGGGCGCCTCCGGTGCGCTCGGGACCGCCATCGCCCGGTCCCTTTCGGAGTCCGGGTTCTCGCTCATGCTGCACTACCACCGGAACCGGTCCGGTGCCGAGACGCTGGCGGCCGAGCTCAGCGACGGACGGTCCGTGAAGACCTGCGGGGTCGACCTCGGCCGGCCGGGCGGTGGCACCGTGCTGGTGGAGAAGGCGATCGCCGAGTTCGGCCGGGTGGACGTGCTGATCAACAACGCGGGGCGCAAAGTGGACGCGCCGCTGGACCGGCTGCCCGACGAGGCGTGGGATGCGGTGCTGCAAACGAATCTCACCGCGGCGATGAACACGACACGGGCCGCCCTGCCCGGAATGTACGAGCGCGGGTGGGGTCGGATCGTCAACATCACCTCCATCGGGGCCCAGACCGGCTACCCCGGCACGGCCGCCTACGCGGCGTCCAAGGCCGGACTCATCGGCCTGACCCGGGCCGTGGCGGCCGAGGGTGCGCGTAAGGGGGTCACCTGCAATGCAATCGCGCCGGGGTTGGTGGACGCCGGGATGGGCGCCGAGCTCCCGCCGCGGGCATACGCGGCGATGCTCGCCGCCACGCCGGCCGGCCGGGCGGCCAGCCCATCCGAGATCGGGCAGTTGTCGGCCTTTCTGGCATCAGCGGCGGGCGGATTCATCACCGGACAGGTCTATTCCGTCAACGGCGGACTGTACATGTAGCTTCGCCCGTGTTGTCGGGGACGAGGAGGGACCGAGAATGCCAGTGCTCGCATTGGACCGCGGCAGCATGCACTACGAGGTGGTTGGAGCGGCCGGTGCGCCCTGGGTGGTGATCCTGCCCGGGGCCTTCACCGCCCCGTGGCAGTACGACGATGTTCGCGACCACCTGGCCCGAGAGTTTCGGGTGATCACCCTTGACTACCGGGGGATCGCGAGCAGCGAGAACGACCTGTGGCACGTGACCCCGACCATCCTGGCCGCCGACGTGCTCGCGTTGCTCGACGAACTCCACGTCGAACAGGCACACGTGGCCTGCATCTCGCTGGGCACCTTCGTGCTGGCCGAACTGTTGCACACGGCGCCGGACCGGGTGGCACGGTGTGCCGTGGGAGCGATGCCCGCTCTTCGTCGTCAGGGCCGGGTACTCGATTCCCGGGCCCACCAGGTCACCGACTTCCTGGGATCCAAGCTCAGTCCACACCAGATACTGATCAACTCGCTGGCGCCGCAGTTCTGGAGTGCGGACTTTCGCACCCAGCAGCCGGAGCGGTATTCGGAGGCGATGACCCGGATGATGGAACTGTCGGTCCGGGACGTATGGATCGGCGTTCAGCAGTTCGAGGGCGTGTTCGGACACGACTGGAACCGAACCAGGGTGTACGCCACGCTGCCCCGAACGCGTTGCCTCTTCCTCACCGGCGACTCGGATCCGGTCGCGCCATTGGACGACGTGCGCGAGCATCCGCTCTACTCCGGCGGGCCCACGGTGGTGTTTCGCGGCAGCGGCCACCTGTTCCTGTACGAGCGTTCCGCACTGTACGGAGAACTCGTCTCCGGCTTCTTCGCGACCGGTGCGATTCCCGACGTGCTGCCCGGCGACGGGGCGATCGAGCACCTGGACGCGGTGGAGGCGGCGGCATGACGACCGACTCCGGCTCGATCGGGATTGCCGGCATCGCCACCGAACTCGCGGATCTGCGGGTGGGTGGTGAGGAGTTCGCCAGGCTGGCGGGCATCCCGCTGGACGTGGTGGAAAGGCGTTTCGGCTTCCGCCAGACGTTCCGTTGGGGGGACGGGCGCGGTCCGATGGCCACCGGAGTGCGGTGCGCGTCCCGGGCGCTGTCGGGCGTGCACCCGGAGGCAATCGACCTGATCTGCACCCTGGCCCACCCCTACCATCCGGAGCGCGAGATCTACGGCTACGGTGCCGTTCTGCAGGACGCCTTGGGAGCCAACAACGCCGAGTTGCTGGAGATCTCCGACACCTGCGCATCGGTCACGCTGGCCCTGCAGACCATTCGTGAGCTGATGTGCACCGAACCTGATCTCACGACCGTGCTGGTCGTCGGGGTCCTGTCGATGTTCCAGAACCTCGATCTGTCGAATCCACGCACCACCTGGATGGCCAACCTCAGCGATGGGGCCGGCGCCCTGCTGTTGGTGCGCGATCCCCACCTGGACAACGCGGTCATGGAGACCGCCCAGGTGGTGGACGCTCAGTTCATCGATCAGATCGTCCTGTCCTCGCCGTACCTGGATGAACCGGTCACCTACCGCGAGCGGTTCCGGCGCTTCCTGCCCGCCCACGTCGATGTCGTCGACAAGGACGCCTTGAAGAGAGGGCTCGATGAGATCGCTCTGCCCAGCTTCGTCGCCGCGATCCGGGAGTCGGTCACGCGGTCCGGGTTCACCGAAGACCAGGTCGATTTCATCGGCGCGAACATGATGAAGCGCAGCCTGTGGCAGGGGTTGCTCGAGTCCTTCGCGCTTGCCCCCGACGATCAGATCTTCCTCGATGATGTCGGCCACGTCGGATATCTCGATCAGTTCCTGTTCCTGCAGCGGCTGCGCGACGAACGGCGGCTGGCCCGGGGTGGCGTGGCGGTTCTGGCCACGCCTGGTGTCGGCTTCCACTGGACGGCGACGACGGTGGCCTTCAAGGGCCCGCGGCTGCGGGGGGCGGTGTCGGCGTGAGAAGCGATTGTCACGTGACGGGCCTTGGCACGGCCGAGGTCGCCCGGCAACCGGTCGAGCAGTTGGTGACCGCGGGGGCCGAGATCGGCCAGCTGCGGTCGGGGGTCGGGTTGCTGGCCAGGTATGCGCCGGCGCGGGACGTCGCGCCCTTCGACTTGGCGATGCAGGCCTCGGTCGCGGCGCTGGACGACGCCGGCGCATCCGCCGCGGACATCGATCTCGTCCTCCAGGTCGGCCGCATGCGGGTGGACTACTTCACCTGGGGGCTGAGCCTGGCCCTGGCCAAGGAACTCGGTCGGGAGACTGTGCGGTGCCTGGATGTCACGGAGTTCACCGGTCCCAGCCTCATCGCCGGGTTGCGTCTGCTCGCGGCGAAATTCGCCGTCGACGACCGCGTCGACACGGCGTTGCTGGTCTTCCCGCACCGATTCAGCGACGTGGTGGACATCAGGGATGCGGGCGACCAGTGGTTGTGGCCGATCAGTGACGGGGCGGGTGCGCTGGTCGTGCATCGTGGACCCGGGGTCGGCTCGTCCCTGGGGTACGCGGCCGCGTCGGCCGGGACGGCCGGCCGGGCCATCGGCCTGCGGACGGAAGTGGTCGACGACGGTCCCGAACCCGACGGGTTCTTCGACCACGAGTGGGCGTTGGCTCGCTACTACTTCGTTCGCGATCCGGCGGGCTGGCCCGAGGCATTCCGGCAATCGGCCGTGACCGGGCTGTCGCGGGTGATCCGGGCGGCGGTCGGGCGAGCCGGCCTGGATCTGGCCGACATCGTCCGGGTGCAGACGGGCTTTCTCTATCCCGGGGTCGCCGACGAGTTGGGCCGGCAGTTGGCGCTCGGAGATCGTCTGCGCCCGTACAACGACCACGGCTACCTGGGTGGCGCCGAACTCGTCTACCCCCTCCGGGAGATGATCGTCGACCCGTCGCTGCGTGGTCGAGTCGTCGTGCAGGCCGGGTTCTCGCTCCCGGGCGGATTCTCGGCCCTCGTTCAGCAGTTGTAGGCCCGAATCGGTCGGGCCCTTCCCGTTCGGCGGGCACCGGCGCCAACCCATCGACCACGCGCCGCGCGGTCGCGGACCCGAGAGGTGTTGCCATGATCATGGCCAGGCTCGTCATCCAGCTCATCGTCTGGCTTGCCGGCACGGGAGCGCTGCTGTTCGTTCCCGCCGGCACCCTGGATTGGCCCGCCGCCTGGGTCTTCCTCGCTGAGCTCGCGGTCGTGGGGATCGGAGCCGGTCTCTGGCTCGCGCGCAGCAACCTGTCGCTGCTCAAGGAGCGAATGTCGGCTCCCGTTCAGCGGGAGCAGAAGTCATGGGACAAGGCACTGATGGGCCTGGTCATGCTCCTGTGGACAGGCTGGTACGTGCTCATGGGTTTCGACATCCGGGCGAACGGGACCGATCAGATCCCGGTCGCGATCCAGGTCGTCGCCGCCTTGGCCCTGCTCCTGTCCGTCGGCATCGTCCTGTTGACGTTCCGCGAGAACAGTTACGCCGCACCGGTGGTGAAGCTGCAGAAGGAGCGGGGGCAGACGGTCGTCACCACGGGCCCCTACGGCCTGGTTCGGCACCCGATCTACACCGGTGCGGTCGTGTTCTTCCTGACCACTCCGCTGCTCTTGGGTTCGTGGTGGGGACTGGCGCTCGCTCCGGTCATCATTGTCGTGCTCGCCCTCCGGTCCGTGCTCGAAGAGCGCACCCTGACCGCCGAACTCGCCGGGTACGGCGATTACGTCGCCCGGGTGCGGTACCGACTTGTCCCGCTGGTGTGGTGATCGCACGGGTGCCGACCGTCCGGAACGCTGAGCGCTCGAGGCTGACCGGCGACGACAGTTGTGAGCGGGAACCCGATGACCGGCCCCGTTCCTACAGCAGCGCCCAGGCGTCGGTGAACACCGACCGCAAGACCGATTCGATCTCGTCGAACACGGCCTGGTCGCTGATCAGCGGCGGCGCCACCTGCACGACGGTGTCGCCCCGGTCGTCGGCCCGGCAGTACAGGCCGCG
>DATDBV010000675.1:0-2427 GCA_036524715.1 Nakamurella sp.
CGGGCCAGCCGCAGCAGCCGCACCCCCGCCCGGCCGCAGGCCGCGGCGGCCGAGGCCGAGATCCCCACCGCGAAGGGGTGCGTCGCGTCCACGACGGCTTGGATCCGGTGGGCGCGCAGGTATTCGGCCAGGCCATCGGGCCCGCCGAAGCCGCCGATCCGCACCTGGCCGGTCGGCAACGCCGGGTCCCGGACGCGGCCGGCCAGCGACGAGACCGTCGCCACCCCGGCGTCATCCAGCCGAGCGGCAAGCTCGCGGGCCTCGCCGGTCCCACCGAGGATCAGGACGGCGGGCGCGGGCACGAGCGCAGGCTACGCGGTCCTTCTCGGCCGAGCTTGCGAGGGCGCCATCAGCACAGGTGGAGGGTGCCGAGGCAATGTGTGACCCAGCAACCGGTGCGCGCCTAGATCCGGACCTGGCCCAGCTTCCAGTACCCCGAGAACATGATCGACCGCCGGTCGGCGAGGTCGTTCTTGACCAGGTGGCGGCGGACGCCGGAGGCCAGCGACGCCTCACCGCAGGCCCAGGCGTAGGTCACCTTCGGCAGGTCCAGCTCGGCCAGCCGGGCCAGGGCCGCCGATCCGGGTGGCCCGGACCCGCGAAACACGAGATCCGGTGTCACGTCGGCGTTCAGCGGGGTGTCGTAGGCGGCATCCGGCAGCTCGAGCAGTGCGGTCACCCCGGCGGTCGAGTCGAGCGACTCGAGGATGGAGTACAACGCGGGCATCGCCGTCTCGTCGGCGACGAACAGCTGCGGCCCGGTGGTGGCCGGCGCCCGGTAGCTCGACCCGTGCGCGCGGAAGCCGACCCGGTCGCCCGGCGCCGCCCGACGTGCCCAGGCCGAGCCGGGGCCGCTGTCGCCGTGCACCACGACGTCGACGTCGATCTCGCCGGCTTCCGGCCGGAGGGCGCGCGCGGTGTACCAGCGCATGATGGGCCGCTCCGGCTCGGGGATCCGGGCCACCGCGCTGCGCACGTTGATCTTGTCCGTGCTCGGCATGACCAGGTCCTGATCCGGCCGGGCCGGGAAGATCAGCGCGAAGTACTCGTCCGGCCCGCTCGGCGTGAACCGGCCGAACTCCGAGGCCCTGAAGGTGATCCGGCGGACCGGTTCGCTCAGCGTGCGCACGGCGGAGACCGTCATCGGGAACTGCTCGATGACATCGCGGTAGTTGGCCGGTGCCATCACCAACGGCACCGCCGCCTTGAGCACCTTGAGCTGCAGACGTTCCAGCGCCTCGACCGCCATGGAGTCTCCCGTCATCGTGAAGTAAGGCGAGCCTACCTTTGCTCCGAGCCACGCCCGCGGAGCCGGCGGCGCGAGGGGTATCCGAACGGATCCGCCGCCTACCGGGTGGCGCCGGTGACCAACCAGCGGTCACCGCGGTACCGCAGGCCCAGGGTGACCGCGCGGGCCCCCATGAACACCGCGGAGAACGCCACCCACAGCCACACCAGGCCGGCACTGCCGCCCGGTGCCCAGACCGCGACCGCCCAGGCCGCGGGCAGGTAGGCCACCAGGGTCACCAGCCCGGCCCAGGCCAGGAACACGCCGTCACCGGCCCCGATCAGCACCCCGTCCAGCACGAACACCCAGCCGCACAACGGTTGCGAGATGGCGACCACGATCAACGCCGCCCCCACCGCCGCGCGCACCGCGGGGTCGGGGGAGAAGGCCGATCCGGCGATCGCGTGCAGCACCAGCACCACGACGCCGATGCCCACCCCGACCCACACCCCCCAGCCGAGCATCACCCCGGTGAGCCGTCGGGCGGCCGCGCCGTTGCCCTCGCCGAGGGCCTTGCCGGTGAGCGCCTGGGCGGCGATGGCCAGCGCGTCCAGGCCGAGCGCGAGGAAGTTCCAGATGGCCATGACGACCTGCTGCGCTGCCAGGGCCTCGACGCCCTGCCGGGTGGCGACGACGGTGGTGACGATGATCGCGGCGCGCAGGGTGAGGGTGCGCACGAACAGCGGAACACCGGCCCGGCCGGCGCCCCGGATGTGCCCGGCGTGCGGGGTCAGCGCGACGCCGATCCGGCGCCCCCCGGCGGCCACGATCGCGACCAGCACGACCGCCATGCCGGTCTGGGTGAGCGCCGTGCCGATCGCCGAACCGGCCACCCCGAGCCCGAGCCCGTAGACCAGCACCAGATTGAGGCCGGTGTTCACCACCGCCCCGGCGACCGCCACATACAGCGGGGTGCGGGTGTCCTGCAGGCCGCGCAGCACCCCGGTGGTGGCCAGCACCGCGAGCATCGCCGGCAGCCCGAGCAGCGACCAGCGCAAGAACGTGATCCCGTAGTCGGCCACCTCAGGCGTGCCGCCGAACCAATCGATCAGCACGGGCGCCGCGGGCCAGCACACCACCAGCACGGCCACCCCGATGATCGCCGCCAGGTACAGCCCGGCGATGCCGAAGGTCAGCGC
>DATDBV010000676.1:0-5198 GCA_036524715.1 Nakamurella sp.
CAGCTCGAAGATGCGGGTGACCAGGTAGCGGCTCAGCCGCATGCCGCCGGCAATGGTGTGGATGACCGGGTCGTCGACGGCGTCCAGCGCGGTCCGGCAGTCGACGACCAGTCCGCGGATCGTGCCGGCCGGATCGTCGCCGAGCGCCACTCCCGCCTGCCGGCCACGTTCGGTGACCGCGGCCGGGTCGGCCGCCATGATCTGCGCGACGGCGGCGTAGTACGCGACGGGGGTCGGCACCGCCTCGCGATCGGTCACCGTCGGCAGGTAGGTGAGCACGGTGACCAGCGAGCGGCTGGCGTGCCCGACCAGCGCCCGCAGGTCCCACTCGCCCAGGCCGTCGCCGGACCAGGCGTCGGCGGGGATGCGGTCGACGAGGTCGGCGAACGCGTGCGCGGCGATGGCGAAGGTGGCGCGGGTATCGGTCTCGGTCGGGCGCGTCATGCGGTGAGTATCGCGCGCCGGCCCTGGGCTTCGCGGACGAAACCCGTGTTTCGGCGCCGGGTTTGCCCGGTTCGGCACGGGAATGATCAGCGAACCGGCGTCGAACCGGGTGCGTCAACAGGTGGGGCCAACTCCACCCGGACCCCGAGCAGCCGGACCGGCCGCCGCAGTTCGAACTTGTCCAGCAACTCAACCGCGGCGGCGGCCACCGGCGCGGTGAGCGTGGTCGGCACCGGCAGGGTGCGGATGTGGCTCTCGGTGAAGAACGAGGAGTTCCGGACGATCACCGCCACCTTCGTGATCACCCGGTCCTCGGCGACGACGTCGGTGACCACCCGGTCGGCCAGCACCCGCAGTTCCCGCTCCACGTCGGCCCGATCCGTCAGATCGTCGGGATAGGTGGTCTGGTGGCTGCGGGACCGGGCGATCCACGGTTCGGTGTGGATCGTCGTCTCGCCCTCGCCTCGGGCCAGCGCCCGGTAGCGCGGGCCCGTCGTCGGACCCCACCACCGTGCCAGCTCGGCCGGGTCGGCGGACGCCAGGTCGGCGACGGTTCGGATGCCGTGCTCGGCGAACCGCGCGGCGCCGCGCGCACCGACGCCCCACAGCGCCCGGACCGGTCGGTCGCCCATCACGGACATCCAGTTGTCCCGCGTCAGCCGGTAGATGCCGGCCGGTTTTCCGAAGCCGGTCGCCACCTTGGCCCGCAGCTTGTTGTCGCCCAGGCCGATCGAACAGGGCAGCCCGGTGACGTCACGGACCATTGCCTGGAGTCGGTCCGCGAGCGCCTCGGGATCGTCGACGGGAGCGAACAGGAAGGCCTCGTCCCAGCCCCACACCTCAACCGGCCGCCCGGTGCCGCGCAGCACGTCCATCACCTGCGCGGACACCAGCTCGTAGTGGGCCATGTCCAGCGGCAGGTACACCGCGTCCGGCGCCTTGCGCAGCGCGGCCCGCATCGGCAGGCCGGCTCGCACCCCCAGCGCCCGGGCCTCGTAGGACGCGCAGGTGACCACCTGCCGGGCGCGGGTCGGGTCGCCGTCACCGCCGACCACCACCGGCCGGCCGCGAAGGTCGGGTCGGCGTAGCAGCTCCGCCGAGACCTGGAACTGGTCCAGGTCGACATGCAGGAACCAGTCGGCCACGCTCTCATTGTCCGGGCGTGATCAGTACAGCGGCCAGATCAGCGGTACGAACAGCACCCCGACGACCATCCAGAACACCATCGTCACCGCGCCGAGCTTCCAGTAGTCGCCGAACCCGTAACCACCGGGTGCCATCACGATCATGTTCGCCGGGGTGGCGATCGGGGTGAGCAGCGAGGCCGCGCCGGCCACCGCGACCAGCATCAGGATGGCCTGCGGCGACACCCCGGTCTCGGCGGCCGCGGACAGCGCGATCGGCACCACGATCAGCACCGTCGCCGTATTGCTGATCACCTGGCCGAGGGCCGCGGTGAGCGCGAACAGCGCCAGCATGAGTAGGTAGGGGCCGTACCCACCGACCGCGTTGACCAGCCCACCCGCCAGGATGTCGGCGGCCCCGCTGGTCTGGATCGCCACCGACAGCGGGATGAGGCCGCCGATCAGCACGATTGTCTGCCAGGAGATCGCCCGGTACGCCTGCTGCGGTTCCACCACCTTCAGCACGATCATCGCGGCGGCGGCCATCAGCCCGGCGATCGCCGGTGGCACCACCCCGGTGGCCAGCAGCACGACCATGCCGACCAGCACCGAGATTGCCTGCGGTGCCTTGCGGCCCAGCGGTACCGTCTGCCGCCGCACCGTTTCCGGCGAATTCACCACCAGCACGTCCCGGCTGGCGGCCAACGACTCCACCGCCCGCCACTGGCCGTAGTACAACACCGCGTCGCCCTCGGCGATGACGACCGGCCGCAGCCCGACGTCCGTGCCGACCCGCTGAATGGCCAGCACCACCAGCTGCCCCTGCCGCACCATGCCGGGGAACAGGGTCTGGCCGATCAGTCGGGACCGGGGTGGGATGACCACCTCAGCGAGACCCGCCTTGCGGGAGAGCATCGAGGAGCCCTGCCGGGTGGCCAGGGCCGACCCGGTGACCTTCAGGCCATGGTCGGTGGCGAACGCCTCGACCTGCTCCGGCGGCCCGGCCAGCACGATCCGGTCGCCGTCGGCGAGGGAATGGTCGGCGTCGGCCGCGGTGCCCGCGGAATCCTGCACGCCGACCAGGCTGAGTTCCGGATGGGCGCCGAACTTCAGGTCGCCGACCTCGGTGCCCCGAATCGCCGAGCCGGACCGGACCCGGACCCGGTAGATGGTGCGGTCCAGGTCGTAGTGCTCGGCGACGGTGGCCGCGTAGCTGCCGAAGTCGGCCGGGAGCTGGGTGGAGGTGCGGGCCGGTAGCAGCCGGTTGCCCAGCAGCAGCGCAATCACCGTGGTGCCCAGCAAGAGCGGGAGGCCGACGATGGCGAACTCGAAGAAGCCGAAACCGGGACCGCCGACGCTCATCGATGCCTCGGACACGATGACGTTCACCGGGCTGCCGGAAAGGGTCAGCAGGGCGCCGGCGCTGGCCGCGAACGCCATCGGAACAAGCATTTTGGACGGCTGGGTCGCCGCTCGACGGGCCACCGCGACGGTGACCGGCACCAGGGCCGCCGCCGCACCGTTCGGGGTGATCACCGCGGACAGCACTCCGGCCAGCAGCATGATCGCGGCCAGCAGTCGGGTGCGCTTGCTGCCGGCCCGACCCACGATCACCTGCCCGGCCCACGTCGTCACCCCCGACGACTCCAGGCCCTCGCTGACCACGAACAGGGTCGCGATGAAGATGACCACGGGATCGCCGAAGCCGGCGACCACCTGGGTGGCGTCGAGCACGCCGGTGAAGTACAGCGCCAGCCCGGTGAGGATCGCGACCACGCCGACGGGCAGCCGGTTCCAGACGAACAGTGCGATGCACCCGACTAAAATGATCAGGCTCAGGTTGGCGGAAGACACGCTCTGATCCCATCATGCGAATCGTCGGCCCGGTGTACGGGAGGTTGCGGTGGGCCACCGGATCGATGTGTCGATGCCAACAGCAAACCCTGGTGACCGGTCCGTGCTGCCGGGTTCCTGGGTCGGGGTCAGGATGGGGCATGCTCATCGTTCACGTCGACATCGCCGTCGACCCCGGCCGGGTCGACGAGTTCCAGCGCGCCACCATCGAGAACGCCACCGCCTCCATCCAGGAGCCGGGCGTCGTCCGGTTCGATGCGATCCAGGACGCCGCCGACCCGGCACACGTGGTCCTGGTCGAGATCTATCGCGACGCCGATGCCGCGGCCGCGCACAAGGCGACACCGCACTACGCCACCTGGCGGGACACCGTCGCCGACATGATGGCCCGCCCCCGGTCCTCGACCAAGTACGGGCCGGTGTTCCCGGTCGCCGAGGCCGACTGGAGCTCCCACCGGTGAGCGCAGGGCGGGCGGGAGGGCTGGTGATCCGAGCGAGTCATGAACGCAGACGCGGGCGCCGGGTCCGAGTCGCCGAGCGGGCGAGGCCAACCGGAAAGGCGGCTGCGTGAGAAGCCTGTCCTTCGAGTTCGCCACCGCGGCCCGGGTGGTCTTCGGCCCCGGCCGGGCGCTCGACCTGCCGGCGATGCTCGACGGCTGGGGCGACCGTGCGGTGGTGCTGACCGGTTCCCGGCCCGAACGGCACGGCGACCTCATCGCCGCCCTGCCGATGGGCGTCGTGATCGTGACGGTCAGCGGCGAACCGACCGTGGACGTGGCCCGGAGCGCGGTGGCCGCGGCCCGGGAGCACGGCGCCCAGGCCGTCGTGTCGATCGGCGGCGGCAGCGTGATCGACCTGGGCAAGACGGTGGCCATGTTGTTGGGCAACGGCGGAGACCCGCTGGACTACCTGGAGGTGATCGGCCGCGGTCAGCCGATCAGCCGCCCCTCGGTGCCCTTCGCGGCCCTGCCGACCACGGCCGGCACCGGCGCCGAGGTGACCATGAACGCGGTGCTCGCCTCGCCCGAGCACGGCCGCAAGGCCAGCGTCCGCGCCCGGTCGATGCTGCCGGCCCTGGCCCTGGTCGACCCGCTGCTCACCGTGGACTGCCCGCCCGCCGTCACCGCCGCCAGCGGCCTGGACGCGCTGACGCAGTGTCTGGAACCGTTGGTCTCCCGCAACGCCACCCCGATCACCGACGCGCTGGCCGCGGCCGGGCTGCGGCACGCGGCGGCCGGGCTTCGGGCCGCCTACGCCGACGGGTCCGACGTCGCCGCCCGCACCGAGATGGCGCTGTGCAGTCTGCTCGGCGGGATGTCGCTGGCCAACGCCAAGCTCGGTGCCGTGCATGGGTTCGCCGGGGTGATCGGCGGGCTGGCGCCGGTCGCGCACGGAGCCATCTGCGCGACGCTGCTCGCCCCGGTCACCGAGGCGAACGTGGCCGCGCTGCGGGAGCGGGACCCGGACAACCCGGCGCTGGCCGCCTACTGTCGGGCGGCCGAGCTGCTCACCGGCCGGCCCGACGCGTCCGTCGAGGACGGCATCGAGTGGATCGCCGAGACCGTGCGCCGGCTGGGCATCCCCGGGTTGACTGCGGGCGGCCTGGATCCCGGGCTGGTCGACGACGTGGTCGCCAAGACCGGCAGCTCCAGCAGCACCAAGGGCAACCCGGTCGACCTGACCCCGCAAGAGCTGCACCGGGCTCTGGTCGCCGCGCTCTGAGGCTGAGCTGGGCGCGCGCGGCCGGTAGTTCGGCCGGCCGCGGGCGCTTTGGGG
>DATDBV010000677.1:0-5265 GCA_036524715.1 Nakamurella sp.
GAGCGAGAGGAGTTCACGGAAACTGATCGGATGATGCCTGCCGAACCCGCACCGCCCGTTCCGGCCAGGTCCGCACCGCCTGATCAGCTCGAACCCGGCTCCGAGCCACCGGACAACTACGAGGCCGACTGGCCCGATGGATTACCCCGGCCGGTGCACGAGCAGGCCCTCGCCGGCGGCTACATCGGCCGGGCGAGCCGCGCGCTGCTCGCCGACGGCCGCCAGGTCGTCATCAAGCGGTGTCCATATCCCGCCAGGCAGGAGGCCGAGGGTTTGCACGCCCTGGCCGCCGCCGGCGTTCCCGTTCCGGCCGTGCTCGGCGTCGACGAGCACATTCTGATCCTGGAGTTCGTGGCGGGCGTCCCGGACTGGCCGGCACTGGGCCGGGCCGTGGCGGACCTGCACCGCCGCACCGCCGACCGCTTCGGCTGGGCCACCGTCAACTACCACGGCCGGTTCCCGCAGGACAACACCTGGACAGATCGTTGGCCCACCTTCTACACGGAAAACCGTGTGCGGCATAACCTCGCGCGGGTCGAGTTGCCCGACGAACTGCGCAGCAGGATCGAGCGAGCCTGCGCCGGGCCGCTGCCCGACCTGCTGCGACCCGACCCGCCGGCGTCCCTCACACACGGAGACCTGTGGCTCGGCAATATGATCGACGGCCGCTGGCTGGTCGACCCGGCCGTCAGCTACGCCGATCGGGAGCTGGATCTGGCCTACCTGAGCCTGTCGGAGGACCTGCCGCCGGAGTTCATGGCCGCCTATCGGGCCGAGTACCCGATCGATCCCGGATTCGACGAACGACGACCGGCGCTGCTGCTGCACAAGCACCTGGTCAACGTGCGGCACTTCGGCGAGCGCGCGCTGCCCAGACTGGGGGACACGCTCGACCACTACGGCTGGTGATCATCCGGGATTCAAGTTGCCTGCAGCGCCCGCGCGAATCCGGCGGTGATGAACCGCCGGCCGAACAGCGGCAGCAGAGCACCGACCAGGTGCCCCCGCACGTTCTTGGCGTGCCGCTCCAACCGGATGCTCACCAGCGTCCCGCCGTCGCGCGGCGCGAGTCGGTAGTCCCACCGGCTGCCCGGGCCCCACAGATTGGAGTCGGTCGTCACCGCGGAGATGGTGCCCGCCTCCGCATCCCAGTCGTAGCGCTCACGCTCCCAACCGAGATTGTTCCCCTCGGTGACATTCGCCCAGGTGTCGCCGAGTTCGTGCACCGTCAGGTTCGACTCATCGACACCGGGAAACGCCTCGGCGCGGGTCGGGCCGAAGTCGGTCAGGATTCGCAGGACCTCTGCCGGACTCAAGTTGGTGGTCAGGCTCGTGTGGATGATCGGCATGGTGCAATTCAACGCCGCTTGCGCCGGCGCTTGGGCCGGGCCATGCCGCCGGTCATCGCGTCGACCCAGGCATTGACGGCTGAGGTCCGCTGCCGCGAGGCCGCCCGCTTCGCCTCGACGGTCGCCTTGCCCCGCGCGGTGTTCGCGGCCCTGTTCGCCGCACTCAGATACGCACTCATGAAGGGATTTTTCGCCATGCCGGGTCTCCTGCCGAGAATCTTCGAATAGAACGGGGAATGCCCCGCCCGCGCGCGTGCCAGGATCGCGGGCCTCCATGCCGGCAGTCCTTCGTATAGTACGAGCGGGCGGGGCGGGAAGCCCGAGCCGGTCAGCCAGCACCCCGGTCGACCTGCTCGGCGGCGCGCCTGGTGGACGTTCCACCCGATGCACCGATCACGACCGGGTCGGAGTCGACGGTCGCAGCCGACCGCTCCCCCGCGACGTCGTGCCCGGCAGCGCCCGACACCCCAGAGACGGACCTGTCGCTGCCCGGCAGATCGGCGTCGTCCGAATCGGGCAGCGGCCGCAGCAGCGACATCACGATCGACACGGTCAACGCGACAACGATGACGCCCAGCGAAACCAGCGACGGGATCTCCGGAATGTCGGTGGAGATGACCTTGTGCCCGGCCTGCAGGAACAGCTTCACGCCGATGAAGGCGAGGATGAACGCGAGCCCCTTGCCCAGGTAGTGGAACTTCTTCAGCATCCCGGCGAGCAGGAAGTACAACGCACGCAGGCCCAGGATGGCGAACGCGTTGCTGGAGTAGATGATGAAGGTGTTGTCGCTGACGGCGAGCACGGCCGGCACGCTGTCGACAGCGAACACCAGGTCGGCCGCCTCGATCGCGACGACCACGGCCAGCAGCGGGGTGGCGATGCGCTTCCCCGCCTCGACGTAGAAAAACTTGGTGCCACGGTACTCGTCGGAGACGGGAATCAGCTTGCGCAGCAGCCGAACCGCGAAACTCTTCCCGGGGTCGATGGTCTCGTCGTCATCACGGAGCAGCTTGATCGCGCTCCAGATCAGGATGGCGCCGAAGACGAACAGCACCGCGGTGAACGTGGACACGATCGCCACGCCGAGCGCCAGGAAGATGCCGCGGAAGACCAGGGCGCCGATGACGCCGTAGAACAGCACGCGGTGCTGGTACTCGCGAGGCACCTGGAAGTAGCCGAAGATCAACGCGAAGACGAACAGGTTGTCCACCGACAGCGACTTCTCCAGCAACCAGGCGGTAGTGAAGTCGATGGCGGGGCCGCTGCCCATGGTGAACCAGATGACCCCGGCGAAAGCCAGCGACAGCGCCACCCAGATGGCGCTCCAGATCGCGGCTTCCTTGAACTTGATGATGTGCGCGCCGCGGTGGGCGAGCAAATCGATGGTCAGCATGATCAGGACCACGGCGCCGAAGGCGGCCCAGCCCCAGAGTGGAACGGTCACGGTGGAGGACTCCGATTCAAGTGTTGAGGTGCCGGCGGTGGGTGCCGACCCGTCCAGACTGCCGTCGGAATCCTTGCCGTACCACGGCAGATAGTTGCCAAGAGAAGGATCAGTTATTGCCGAATGTCGGCAACGATCACGAAGCTGACGGCAAACCCAGGAGCCGGGCGCCGACCAGCGCGGTCTGCAGCTCCAGCCGGTGCCGCGGGTCCACCGGATCGCGGCCGGTCAGGGTGGCGATCTTGGCCAGCCGGTAGGTCAGGGCCCGCACCGACAGATGCAGCGAGCGGGCCGCGACGGTGGAGTTGCCGCCAGCCTCGAAGTACGCCTCGAGGGTCTGCAGCAGCGGCTCGGCGCCACCTCGGGCGGCGGCCAGCGGGGTCAGCACCGCGTCGACCAGCTCCCGCATGGCGGATTCGTCGCGCAGCAACACCCGGTGGAGCAGCAGATCGGCCGCATCGACGACGGGTGAATCGATGCCCATCCGTGAGCCGAGGTCCAGCGCCTCGACCGCCTGTGTGTAGGACTGCCCGACGCCCGGCGGCCCCGGATGGGCCCGGCCCACTCCCATCCGCCACGAGCCGACCGCGGCCACCCGGTGCAGCCGGACACCGACCGCAGTGGTGGACGTGGGCAGGTTGTCCTTCAGCGCGCCGACGACTTCGTCGACAGCCGCCCGGTCTGGCGCGGCGAAGACCACGACCAGCGCGCCGTCCTTCGTCGTCACCAGCGCGTCGGCGTCGGCCTTGGTCCCCAGCACCGAGCGTTCCAGCATCGAGGTGAGCGGCGAGGAATCGACAAAGGGTCGTTCGGCCCGGACGACGACGGCGGCGTGCGGGGCGGCCAGGTTCAGCCCGAACATGGCGGCCCGCTCGACCAGGCCGGCCGCGGCCTGGGCACCACCGAGCAGCAGGTCGTCGACGAACTCCCGACGGGCGGCCGCCTGCTCGGCCACCACCTGTCGACGAGCCAACTGGTAGCCCTCGGTCAGCGCGGCGACGGCGTCGTCGACGGCCCGCAGCACCACCTCGCCCGCCCGGACCACCGCATCCACGGGATCGGTCGGGTCGTCCGCCGGCGCCAGGTGGCGCCAGAGTCGCCACGCGGCGGACAGGTACAGATCGAGCACCGCGCGCAGGGGAACGCCGGCGGCGGCGGCGCGCCGTCCGCTCTCGCCGCAGCGGCGCAGGGCCGGTCGGGGCAGTCGGGCGGCCGACTCGACGGCGGCCACCAGTGCCTGCGGAAAGTCACCCAGCAACCCATCGTCGACACCGCCGGCGTCCTGCGCCGCCGCGGCCGCGACCGCCGCGATCGGCACAGGGTGGTGGACCACCGAACGAGGCTATTGCACACCCCGCCCGCGCACCTCGCCCGAGGGACGGCATCGGATCAGCCGGGCACACCGATCAGCGGCGAATCGCCCGTCGACGGTCGGTCGACGTCGGGCCGGACCGGCACGTAGTCACCGGCCAGCAGCGGCGACGAGATCAGCATGTCGGCGGTCGCCACGTTGGTCGCCACCGGGATGTTCCACAGCGTGACCAGCCGGAGCAGCGCCTTGACGTCGGGGTCGTGCGGCTGCGGCTCCAGCGGGTCCCAGAAGAAGACCAGCATGTCG
Source organism: Nakamurella sp. (assembly GCA_036524715.1). Lineage (GTDB taxonomy): Bacteria > Actinomycetota > Actinomycetes > Mycobacteriales > Nakamurellaceae > Nakamurella. The sequence goes on from DATDBV010000677.1 coordinate 4,412, forward strand.
ATCTCGCCCTCGGCGATCCTGGCGCCGATCTGCTGGTCGCCGCCGAGCGGTCCGGACAGGAAGCGGTGCACGGGCAGGCCGAGTTCGTACTCGAGCATCGTGCCGGTGGTGCCGGTGGCGCACAGTTCGTGGCCAGCGAGCGTGTCACGGTTGAACTCCGCCCAGGTCAGCAGGTCGACCTTCTTGTTGTCATGGGCGACCATCGCGATTCGGCGGACGGTGTCGTCGGTGGGACTCATATGAACTCACTCCTGTGCTGTCGGGGACTCAGCCGACAGACGCCCCCGGCCGCTGTCGGTGGCACGGTCCGCCGACGTCACAGCGGATGCCCAACAAGTCCCTATCCACGAGGAGCCGGGTCAGGCACCATCGAGGCAGCGTGACCGTTTTGTGATCTTGGGGAGGCCCGGGTGTCGCTGTCCGAGGATGAGAAGTTCCGGCTGGGCGAGATCGAGGCGCATGTGCGGGCGACCGACCCCCGATTCGTCCGGCGCCTGAGCATCGCCGACCTGCGCCGCCGCCAGCGACGGTTCATCGTCACCCTGTGGTGCCTGCTGTTCCTGGGGATCTCCATGTTCGCCAACGGCCTGACCGCCGCCAAGGGGCTGATCTCGCTGGGGATGCTGACCGCGGTCTTCGGCGGCGCCCTGACGGCCTGGTCGATCGTCATGGTGGTGCGGTTCAAGGCCTGGCGCACCCAGCCGCACTGAGCCGGCAGGATCAGTCCGGCATCCCACCCGTCCGCAACACCGTGCGGACGAGGGTCACCGTCCGGCGCTCGACCTCGCCGAGGTCGGGATCGGACGCGACCGTCAACAGGAAGTGCCGGAAGGCACCGAAGCACAGGCCGATCA
>DATDBV010000678.1:0-7514 GCA_036524715.1 Nakamurella sp.
GATCTCGCGCACTTCCGTGGCCGGGCGCGCTGACGCGAACGTGTCCGGATAGCGCTCGATGATCCGCAGCACGCAGTCGATCTGCTCCAGGGTGGCGGTGACCGCACTCGAGCCCGGCATGTCCCCCGGCACGTACACCGAGAAGAACTGGGCGCCGACGCCGCCGGCCCGCAGCCGCGGGATGTCGGTGTGCACGGTCGGTTGCCGCTCGGCGATGTCGCGTTGGTCCAGGTCGTAGGCCACCTGTTTGCGCAACGCCCAGGCGAGGTCGTTGTGCCCGTCGATCACCGGGGTGTCGGCCAAGAGGCGGGCGATTCGATCCGCTGTCCCGGTCACTGCATCCCCGCCAGGCGCCGCACGGCTTCGTCGATGACCTCGTCGCGTTTGCAGAATGCGAACCGGACGAACGGCTTGCCGTCGGTCGGGTCGTCGTGGAACACCTCGTCGGGTATCGCGACCACGCCCGCCCGGCCGGGCAGGTCCAGGCAGAACTGCATGCCGTCGGCGGCGCCGAGGGGCCGGATGTCGGTCATCACGAAGTAGGTGCCCTGCGGTCGGCACACGCCGAAGCCCGCCGCGGCCAGACCGGCACAGAGCCGGTCCCGCTTGCTCTGCAGGCCGTCGCGCAGCCCGGCCACCCAGTCCATCTCGTGCCGCAGGGCGTGCGCGACGGCCGGCTGGAACGGTGCCCCGCCGACGTAGGTGAGGAACTGCTTGGCCGCCCGGACCGCGGCCACCAGCGGGGCCGGCCCGCACGCCCAGCCGATCTTCCAACCGGTCGTGCTGAACGACTTGCCCGAACTGGAGATCGTCAGTGTCCGTTCGGCCATCCCGTCGAACATGGCCAGCGGCAGGTGCTGCACGCCGTCGAAGATCAAGTATTCATAGACCTCGTCGGTCACCACGACAAGGTCGTGCTCGACGGCCAGCCGGGCCAGCCCGGCCAACTCCTCCCGGTTGAGCACCGTGCCGGTCGGGTTGTGCGGCGAGTTGACGATCATCATCCGGGTCGCCGGTCCAATCGCCGCCGCCACCTCGTCCAGGTCCAGGGCGAACCGGCCGCCCGCGTCGGGTCGCAGCGGCACCGACCGGTGCCGGCCCCCGGCCATCGCGATGATCGGCGGGTACGAGTCGTAGTGCGGCTCGATCAGCAGCACCTCCTCATCCGGCTCGATCAGCCCGAGCACCGCGGCGGCCAGGGCCTCGGTCGCCCCGACGGTGACCAGCACCTCGGAGTCCGGGTCGAACACCTGCCCGTGGTCCCGTTCGCGCGCAAACGAGATCGCCTGTCGCAGCTCGGGGATGCCCGGGCCCGGTGGGTACTGGTTGACGCCGTCGGCGATCGCCTGCCGGGCCGCCGCCAGCACCGACGGCGGGCCGTCGGTGTCCGGGAAGCCCTGGCCGAGGTTGATCGAGCCGGTCCGCAGCGCCAGCGCGGACATCTCGGCGAAGATCGTCGTCGTGTACGGCCGCAGCCGGACGACCAGCGGGTCCGCCCATCGGGAGGACCGGGGTCGGTCCGAGGCCACGGTCATGGGTCTATTCCTACCGCGTACGTCTGCCCAGGCCGCAGGCGCGGTCGGCCGGCGCCGGTTGCGGGAACAATGGCGGGCATGAGCGAGCGTCAGCGAGCGAATCGTGGGCACTGCGGCGTCGCCCCCGGGCGGGGTGCGGAGCCTGCGAGTGCCCCGCAGGGGGCGGCGACATGCGAGCGTCAGCGAGCGAATCGTGGGCACTGCGGCGTCGCCCCCGAGCGGGGTGCGGAGCCTGCGAGCGCCCCTGGCGGGGCGACGCCATGAGCACAACGGAATCGGAGCCGACGAGCCGCCCGCGCCCGCCGGCGACCCGAACGGTTCCGTTCACGCCGGCGGAACAGCTGTTCAGCCCGTCGGATGAGATCAAGCGGCGTGCGCTGCGGAAGATGAAGGTCATTGCCACCGGCGCCCTGGTGCTGATGGCGATCATCTTCGTGATCGCCTTCTCCCTCGAGGATCAATATCCCTGGCTCGGGTATGTGCGGGCGATGGCCGAGGCCGGTATGGTCGGCGCGCTGGCCGACTGGTTCGCGGTCACCGCCCTGTTCCGGCGCCCCCTGGGCCTGCCGATTCCACACACCGCGATCATTCCGACCCGCAAGGACGCCATCGGCTCGTCGCTGTCGGAGTTCGTGGCCACCAATTTCCTGTCCGAGACGGTGGTGCGGGAGAAGTTGGCCGCATTCTCGGTCGCCCAACGGGTCGGCGAGTTCCTGGCCCGGCCCGAGTCGGCCGAGCGGGTCACGGCCGAGCTGGCCTCCGCGGTGCGCGGCATCGGCAACGTGCTGTCCGACGACCAGGTCGCCGACGTGCTGGAATCCCTGGCCCGTCGCAAGATCGCGGAGACCAAGATCGGGCCGCCGCTTGGCCGGATCTCCGCCGAGGTGTTCGCCCGCGGTGATCATCACCCGTTCGTCGACATGGTCGCGGAGCGTTGCTTCGAGTGGATCAGGGACAACTACACGGCGGTGTCGAGGGTGGTCTCCCAGCGGGCACCGTCCTGGTCGCCGCGCTTCCTGGACGACATCGTCGCCGATCGCATCTACAACGAGGTGCTCAACTTCGCCCGCGCGGTCAAGGACGATCCGCAGCACCAGCTGCGCCTGGCCCTGGACAAGTTCCTGGACGAGTTCGCCCAGGACCTGCAGCACGACGAGGCGACCATCGAGCGGGCCGAGTCCATCAAGGACCAGGTGGTCGGCAACGCCGAGGTCCGCTCGCTGGCCGCCAGCGCCTGGCAGTCGATCAAGGAATCGCTGCTGCGGGCCGCCGAGGATCCCGATTCGCCGTTGCGCCGGTCCGTCACCCAAGGTCTGCTCAACTTCGGCCTGCGCCTGCAGGAGGACCCGGAGCTGACCGCCAAGGTGGACGGCTGGGTGGCCGACGTGGCCGGGTACATCGCCCGCAACCATGCGCGGAACATCACCGGCATCATTGACGACACCATCGCCCGCTGGGACGGCGAGGCGACCAGCCGGAAGATCGAACTGCAGGTCGGCCGGGACCTGCAGTTCATCCGGATCAACGGCACGGTGGTCGGCGCCCTGGCCGGCCTGGCCATCTACACGTTCGCCCAGTTCGTCCTGACCTGACTGTCGGTGCCCTGTGCTGTGATGCGGGCATGACATCCAAGGGAGCCCCGATCGCCCGGTTCGACCTCGTCGTCATCGACACCCCGGAGCCGCGCCGGCTCGCCGAGTTCTACTGCGCGCTGCTCGGCTGGCGGATCGCGCGGGAGGAGGACGACTGGGTGACGATCCGCGGCGACTCGGCCGAGTACGGCATGGGCTTCCAGTTGGCGCCGGACCTGGTGCCGCCCACCTGGCCCGACGCGACGGTGCCCCAGCAGTCGCACCTCGACGTCATCGTCGACGACCTGGCCGAGGGCGAGGCGAAGGTGCTGGCGATCGGCGCCCGCTCGACCGGCGTGGCCGCGAGCGGATTCCGCGCCTACCTGGACCCTTCCGGCCACCCGTTCTGCCTGTGCCTGCCGTGACGACCCACAATTGGGCTGCACGCATGTCGAGCGCTCGCTACCGTCCACCCCGTGACCGCACCGCCCATGACCTCCTGGCCGCCCGGCCTGACCGCCCGATCGTTGTCGATGGACGACGCGCCGGCGGTGACCGACCTGCTGGCCGCCTGGGAGCGCGCCGAACCCGTCGACGACGGTTATACCGAGACCGAGATCCGGGAGGAGTTCGCCGCACCGACGGCGGCCCTCGACAGGGGTGGGGTGGCGGTGCTGGCCGGCGACCGGCTCGTCGGCTACGGCCTGCTCCACGTCGTCGCCTGTGAGCCCGAGTGGGTCGCCTTCAGCGACGGCGGCGTGCACCCGGATTGGCACCGCCGGGGGATTGGTCGCCGGATCCTGGAACACCAGGTCGAGCAGGCTTGCCGGCTGCGCGACACGCAGGCCCCGGATCGCCCGGGCGAGCTCCGGGTGGGTGCGGCCGAAGCCAGGGTCGGCTCTCGGCTCGCGCTGGAGTCGGTCGGGTTCACGACCGAGCGGTACTTCTTCCGCATGCGCACCGACCTGCGCGGCACCGCCCCGAGGCCGGTCGACGCGCCATCGGGGGTGCGGATCCGGGAGTACCGGACCGAGGACGAGGAGGCCGTCCGGCTGACCTCCAACGCCGCGTTCGCCGACCACTGGGGCTCGGCGCCCCGCGAGCCCGACGCCTGGCGGGCCGAGTACCCCGGCGCCTCTTCGTTCCGCCCGGCTGCCTCGTTCGTCGCCGAGGGCACGGCCGACTACGGGGCCGGGAGCGCGACCGGCCCGGGCAGCGGGGTCGTCGGGTTCCTGCTCGCCGCCGAACACGAGGCGGACACGGCCCGGCGCGGTTACCCCACGGGCTATGTGAGCCGGGTGGGCACCACCCGGGCGGCGCGTGGCCGGGGGATCGGGACGGCGCTGGTGGCCAGGTCGCTGGTGGCGATGTGGGCGCAGGGCTTCGCCGAGGCCGAGCTCCACGTCGACGCCGAGTCGCCGACCGGTGCCGGCCGCCTGTACTCGCGACTCGGGTTCGAGGTGGTCGACCGTGATCGGCTGCTGACCCGAGCGCTGTGAGGCGCCGGACACCGACGGCGACCCGCATGCCAGGCTGGAGCAGGTGCGCTACCGCCCGCTGACCCCGGAACTGCTCGTGCGGGAACTGGCCGACCGGATCGACCACCGCGGCGAGCCCCGACCCCGAATCGGATTCGACGGATTCGAGGAGATCGGGGCCGGCGACCTGGCCGACGCGGTCGCGGAACGCCTTCGCGAGCTGGGTCGCCCGGTCGTCCGGGCCGCCACCCGGTGGTGGTGGCGCGCGGCCTCGTTGCGCCTGGAATTCGGTCGCACCGACGTCGACATGCTGCTGTACGGATGGGTGGACGGCGACGCTCTGCGCCGCGAACTGCTCGATCCGGTCGGCGTCGGGGACGCGGCCGGCTACCTGCCGCGGCTGCGCGATCCGCTGACCGACCGCGCGGTGCGGGAGGCCCGTCGCCCCGTCGAGCCGCGAGCGGTCGTCGTGCTCGACGGACCGTTCCTGCTGACCGATCCGGCCGGTCTGGACGCGGTCGTGCATCTTCAGGTCTCATCCGGCGCGCTGACCAGGGCGCTGCCGCCGGACCGCCAGTGGTGGGTGCAGGCTTACGAGCGTTACCGGTCCGACGAGCAGCCGCCGAACCGGGCGGACGCGGTGATCGCCTACGACCACCCGGCGACCCCGGCCATCGCCTGGCCGGCGCCCCGCCGGTCTCCTTAGCTCAGACGATCGATTCCAAGGTCCCATGTTGCAGAGGTGATGACGGCCGATGGTGTCCGCCGGTGCAAACCGGCGGGCCAGCGGAGCCGGACCGCACTCCAGCGGCACATGTCGGCGGCATGGACCGCTCGCGCGGAACATCCGGTCGCCCCCGGCGACACAATCTTCCGCAACCCCCCGCAAACCGGCACCGTTCGGCGGCCCGAACCGCTCGCGCGGAACATCCGGTCGCCCCAGCCACCCAAATTTCCGCAGTCGGGACCGCCCACGACCACTGACCCCTTGGAATCAGCCCTCTGGTGAATCCCGTCACCTGCGCAAACACACTGCTTGCAATTGCAAGCACAAATGCTACCGTGAAGTTGTCGGTCCGGTGGCGGACGCGGTCGCCAGGGCCGCGGCGCCGGTCGAATGCGATGACGCGGGGGGCGGGAACATGGACCTGAATCCGGTGCTGACGCCGGTCCGGGACCTCGGCGAGTTCATCCGCGAACAACGGCTTGCCGCCCAGATTTCGCTGCGCGGCCTGGCCGCCAAGGCGGGCGTGTCCAACCCGTACCTGTCCCAGGTGGAGCGGGGCCTGCGCAGGCCGAGCGCGGAGATCCTGGCCCAGATCGCGCACGGACTGTCGATATCGGTCGAGATCCTGCTGGCCAGGGCGGGGATCCTGGAGGCCCCCGAGGCGCCCGAGGTGATCGTCGCGATCCGCGCGGACCCGGTGCTCAGCGAACGGCAGAAGGCCGTTCTCGTCGACATCTACGCCGCCCTGCGCAGCCAGGCGCAGGCCGCGGTGCAGGCCGGGACGCAGGCACCCCCCGCCGGTCCCGATGCGGCCGGAGCCGACCCCGACAACCCCACACCGAACCGTGGCATCGACGCGATGCCGGAAGGAGAACACCATGCAGATCAGTGATATCCGCACCGTCCCCGACGCGGTCATCGACCAGTTGGCCGATCGCTTCGGCGACCTGCCCCGCCCCCTGCTCGCGGCCATCGGCGCCGGCGACCTGGCCGTGGAACGGCTGGTCGCGCTGCGCCAGTCGCTCGTCGAGCGGGTCGGCGACCCGTCCAAGCTGCCCGATCCGGCGCAGGTCACCGAGTCGATCGCGGGATCGGTCTCCGGCCTGCAGGCCAAGGCACAGCAGGCCGCCAGCGGATACGTCGCCAAGGTGCAGCAGACCGCGAACGAGTACTTCGAGAAGGCCTCGGGCTATGTCGGCCAGGTTCAGCAGACCGCGACGACCTATACCGGGCTCGCCCAGGAGGTCGTCGAGGACTACACCCACAAGGCGCAGGACACGGTGACCGACTACGTGGGCAAGGCTGCGCAGGCGGCCACCGAGTTCCCGGCCAAGGCCCAGCACGCGGCGGCCGAGTTCCCGGGCAAGGCGCAGCAGACCCTGGCCGAACTGCCGGAGAAGGCGCAACAGGCCGCGGCGGAGTTCCCGGAGAAGGCCCAGCAGACCATCGCCGAATGGACCGACACCGCGGGCAAGCTGGTCGCGTCCGGCTCGGACCTGCCGCAGCGGGCCGCCAAGATCGCCACCGACGTCGCGTCGGAGATCCAGTCGTATGCCGCGCAGATCCCGGCCAGGACCAACGAGCTGGTGGCCGAACTCCCGGAGAAGATCGCCGAGTTCACCCCGGACCTGACGCCGGAAACCGTCCGCGAGACGCTCGATTCGTACATCGAACTGGTCGGATCGATCTACGCAGGCCTGGTCGACCGGGGCGATCGGACCTGGTCGAAGGTTCGTTCCGCCTCCCTCAAGCCGGGCACGGTGGTCGAGGCGGCCGCAGATCAGCCGCGCACCTCGGCGAAGGCGGCCAAGGCGGCCAAGGCTGAGACCGCGACCAAGACCGCGACCAAGGAAGCCGCGGCCCCGAAGAAGCCGGCTGCCAAGTCGGCCGGCACCACCCGACCGGCCGCGGGCGCCCGCTCGACGGCGACCAAGGCCGGCGCCGCCCGGAAGACGGGCACCAAGGTGACCACTGCCGGTCCGGGTGCCGCCCGGGCCGCGAAGGCCGCCACGCCGCGCAGCGCAGCGGCCAAGACCCGGACGACCAGCTCCCGCGCGGCCAAGGCGACCGGGCCGGCGGCTGCCGCCGATCCGGCGCCGGAGTCGGTCCGCACCACGGAATCGGTCCCGACGCAGTCGGCCCCGACCGAGGCCTGACCTGCGGCCCGGGTCCGGCGGACCCGTGAACCGGCGACGACCCGCAC
>DATDBV010000679.1:0-23478 GCA_036524715.1 Nakamurella sp.
GTGCGGTATGACGCTCTTGAGCGATTGCGACTGCTGGTCAACGTCTTTCACTTGTCTCATCAAGTGGGCCTTCGTCGGGTCCGGCCCATTCCTGCCATGTCGGTCGTTGGGTGCAGGCGGGCCAGATCCAGCAGGCGTCGCACTCGCGGCAGCGCCACGTCCGGTGGCCGGACCCGGTGCAGGTCACGCACGGATGGTTGCCGATCAGGACGGTGTCCTTGCCCAGCGGGTGGCCCGCCGGGCACCGGTCCGGCATCACCTCGGAGAGCTGCTGACCCCGGATACGGAAATGTCGGCCCGACAGGCCGAAGTCTCCAGGCTTCAGCATGCCTAATTAGAACACACGTCCAGGTTCTTCGCCGATCGGGTTGGTCAGGGTGAAGCCCGGGCGTCGTAGGATCGACCGTTCATGCACGAGTTGTCTCGGGCCTCTCCTACTCCCCACGCAAATGTGCGCTGTTGCGGCAGATGAATTCCGCGCGCTTCTCGCACCAGTAGGTCCGGTGTCCGTGTGTCCGGCCGTGCAATGGCACGGCTCCCACCCGACGATCATGTGCCCGGCGAGAACGGGTGCCCGGTGGGGCAGTGCGAAGGCCGATGCTCGGTCAGCATCCTTGGCCTCATTCATAGAACATATGTACGACACCCCGGTGACGTCCAGAAGAAGCCAGGCGCGCGATGGCGCCGGTTCCTGGCACCATGTCGGGCCATGAAGGTCCTGTTCGCCACCATCCCCGGCTACGGGCACACGTACCCGCTGATGCCGCTGGCCACCGCCTGCGCCGATGCCGGGCACGAGGTCACGGTTGCCACCGGCGCGCCCTTCCTCGGACGGCTGCCGCTGCCGACGGTGGCCGGCATCCCGGCCGGCACCGAGCTGGACGCGGTGATCGACGAGACCCGGCGACGACACCCGGATCGGCACGGGAACGAGCTGAGCTTCGCGATGTTCGCCGACACGACCGCCGAGCTGGTCAGCGGCACCCTCGACGCCGTGCTGGACGGACAGCGCCCCGATCTGATCGTGTACGAGGCGTTGAACGTCGGCGCGGGGATCGCCGCCGATGTGCGCGACATTCCCGCGGTCGGGTTCGCCATCTTACTGGCCCCATTCGTCGTCGACACGATTCACACCGCGGCGCGGCAGTTCCACGCGGAGTACTGGGCCGGACACGGGCGGGCCGTCCCGCCCGGCCGTGGGCCGCTCGCGGGGGCGGTGATCGACCCCACCCCGCCGTCGTTGTTGCTCGCCGAACAGCCGCCCGAGCCCGTACGACGGCTGCCCATCCGGTCGGTGGCCTACGCCGAGAACTCGGTCGCCGCCCCGGAGTGGTTGACCGGCCGCCGATCCCGGCCGGCCGTCTACTTGACCCTGGGCACCGTGGCGTTCGGCGCCGTCGAGGTCATCCGGCGCGCGGTCGACCAGATCGCGACCCTGGACGTGGATCTGCTGGTGGCCGTCGGCCCGGAGGGCAACCCCGATGCGCTCGGCCCGGTTCCTGAGAACGTGCATGTCGAACTGTTCGTGTCGCAGGCGCGTGTACTTCAAGCTGTTGACCTGATCGTCCACCACGGCGGCACGGGCACCGTGCTGGGTGCGGCCGCCGCCGGACTGCCCCAGCTGATCCTGCCGCAGGGTGCCGACCATTTCGTCAATGCCGACCTGATCGCCGCGGCCGGGGCCGGCCGCGGCCTGCTCAACGATGCGCAGGTCGGTGGCGCCATCACCGACGCCGTGCGCGCCCTGCTGGGACAGTGCCCGGAACGGGCGAGGGCCGCCCGGCTGCACGAGGAGATCGCCGCCATGCCGGCGCCGGCCGCCGTCGTCCCCGAGCTCGAACGACTCGCCGCAGGAGGCTGACCCGCGACACGCCGCCCGCGACCGCCTTCCGCGGGATCCGGCCGCCGCGGCCGGGCGGCACGGCCGTGGCCTCGGTTCTCCGTCAGTGGCGGTTGGTCAGGGCAGCACCGTCGCGACGTCGAACCACCGGGGCGCAGGGCCGCCGTCGAGATCGCGGGGCAACGGCGGCAACAGGATCCGCTCGGTCCACTCGGTGATCCGGCCCCGCTCGAACTCCTGGGGCAGGGACACCTCGGCCCGGAAGAACTCCGGCGTCGCGTGGTAGAGCAGGAACCAGGTCTGCAGGTGCCCGACCCCGGCCGCCTTGCCGGCCACGGACAGCTGCAGGAGGGCGTCGAACTCGAAAGCGAGCTGGCCGTTGGCGTGGATCGCCTGCTCGGTCGCGTACCCGCGGGCGTGCCGCGGCCCGGCCCCGGAACTGGGCAGCCCGGTGCCCTCGTCCCCGGTGGCCACCACCACCGCGAACTCCCCGGACGGATGGATGGTGCGGGCCAGGTTGTTCGGGTTGTCGTACGACCAGCCCTGCGAGACCAGTTGCTCGCGCAGGGCTCTGGTCGCCCGCCCCCAACGCAGCAGACCCTCCAGGATCGGCGGGTCCAGGTCGGAACAACCGCGCGACTCCCGATCGGCGGCGGACAGTGCGGCCGCCACGATGTTCACCGTCAGGCCGAGTCCGGTCAGCCGGGACGCTTCCGAAATGGTCGGTGTCATGGTGTATCCCTTCGGTGGTCCGCTCAAGCGCATCATGCCGACGAGGTCTGACACACCAGGCTCGCAGCGACGCGCCGGGACGCAGAAGATTCTGATCTTGACTGATTCAAGTCTCGGGGTAGAGTGCCGGGCATGGGCGGGGAGGTCGAGCAGAAGTTGCGGGATGCCGGACTGCGCGTCACCCGTCAGCGCGCCGCCGTGCTCGCCGCCGTCAACGCGCGGCCCCATTCCGACACCGCCTCGATCATCGAGGTTGCCCGTCAGGACGTGCCCGACCTGTCCCATCAGGCCGTGTACGACGCGCTGCGGGCGTTGACCGCGGCCGGTGTGCTGCGCTGCATCGAGCCGGCCGGTTCGGCCGCGCGGTACGAGACCCGCACCGGCGACAACCATCACCACCTGATCTGCCGGTCGTGCGGGGCGATCGTCGACGTGGACTGCGCCGTCGGCCACGCCCCCTGCCTGACTCCCGCCCGCGACCACGGCTACGTCATTGACGAGGCCGAGGTCGTCTACTGGGGCCGTTGCCCCGCTTGTGCTTCCGCCGATTCCTGATCCGTCCGACCCGAAAGGACCGACGTTGTCCGAGAAGACCGACGATGCCGTGCTCAGCGAGATCAACGAGCCCAGTGAAGCCGCCGGCACGTGCCCGGTGGCGCATGGGGCACTGCCGTACCCGACGACCGGTGACGCCAACCGCGAGTGGTGGCCCGAGCGGCTCAACTTGAAGATCCTCGCGAAGAACCCGGCCGTCGCCGACCCGATGGATGAGGGCTTCGACTACCGCGCCGAGTTCCTCTCCCTGGACCTGGCCGAGGTCAAGCAGGACATCGCCGCGGTGTTGACCGACTCCAAGGACTGGTGGCCGGCCGACTTCGGCAACTACGGCCCGCTGATGATCCGGATGGCGTGGCACGGCGCCGGCACCTACCGGGTGCACGACGGACGAGGTGGTGCGGGCGGCGGACAGCAGCGGTTCGCCCCGGTGAACTCGTGGCCGGACAACACGAGCCTGGACAAGGCCCGGCGCCTGCTGTGGCCGGTCAAGAAGAAGTACGGCCGCCGGATCAGTTGGGCCGATCTGTACATCCTCACCGGCAATGTCGCGCTGGAGACCATGGGGTTCAAGACATTCGGCTTCGGCGGCGGTCGTGCGGACGTCTGGGAACCTGACGTCGATGTGTACTGGGGCCCGGAGACCACGTGGCTCGGCGACGAGCGATACAGCGGCGACCGGGAGCTGGCGTCGCCGTTCGCCGCGGTGCAGATGGGCCTGATCTACGTCAATCCCGAGGGGCCCAACGGCAACCCCGACCCGCTGGCGTCGGCCAGGGACATCCGCGAGACGTTCGCCCGGATGGCGATGAACGACGAGGAGACCGTCGCGTTGATCGCCGGCGGGCATACCTTCGGCAAGACCCACGGCGCCGGTCCGGCCGACGCCGTCGCGTCCGAGCCGGAGGGCGCGCCGATCGAGCAGATGGGCCTGGGGTGGAAGAGCAGCCACGGCACCGGAGTGGGCGCCGACGCGATCACCTCGGGCATCGAGGTCACCTGGACGTACCACCCGACGCGCTGGGACAACGAGTTCTTCCACATCCTGTTCGCCTACGAATGGGAGCTGATGCAGTCGCCGGCGGGTGCGCATCAGTGGCGTCCGGTGAACGGCGGCGGCGCGGACATGGTGCCGGAGGCGTTCGGGAACGGTCGACGCGAGCCGCGGATGCTCACCTCCGACATCGCACTTCGGGTCGACCCGGTCTACGAGCAGATCTCCCGTCGCTTCCTGGAGAACCCGGACGAGCTCGCGGACGCGTTCGCCCGCGCCTGGTTCAAGCTGACCCACCGCGACATGGGTCCGGTCGTCCGCTACCTGGGCGCCGAGGTGCCGTCCGAGGAGCTCATCTGGCAGGACCCGCTGCCGGCGCGCGAGGGTGAGCTGCTCGACGACGCCGATGTGGCGGCCCTGAAGGCGAAGGTCCTGGAGTCCGAACTGACGGTGGCGCAACTGGTGTCGACGGCCTGGGCCGCGGCCGCGTCCTTCCGGGGCAGCGACAAGCGGGGCGGCGTCAACGGCGCCCGCATCCGGTTGGAGCCGCAGAGTGGTTGGGAGGTCAACAATCCCGACCAGCTGGCGATCGTGTTGCGCACGCTCGGCGGCATCGCGCAGGCGTACGCCAAGCCGGTGTCACTGGCCGACCTGATCGTGATCGCCGGGGCGGCCGCGGTGGAGAAGGCCGCTCGGGACGGCGGTGTGGACGTCACCGTGCCGATCACGGTGGGACGGGTCGACGCGAGCCCCGAGCAGACGGATGTGGCCTCGTTCGGCTATCTCGAGCCGGCGGCGGACGGTTTCCGCAACTACTACGGCAAGGGCAACCGGCTGCCGGCCGAGTACCTGCTGGTCGACAAGGCCAACCTGCTGAACCTGTCGGCGCCCGAGATGACCGTGCTGGTCGGCGGTCTGCGGGTGCTGGGGGCCAACTACGACGGGTCGGCGCTGGGCGTGCTCACCGACCGGCCGGGCGTGCTGACGAACGACTTCTTCGTCAACCTGCTCGACTACGACACCGCATGGAAGCCGACCGACGAGACGTCCGCGCAGTTCGTCTCCGGCGACGGCAAGTGGACCGGGACCCGGGCCGACCTGGTGTTCGGTTCGAACTCCGAGCTGCGGGCCGTGGCCGAGGTGTACGCCAGCGACGACGCCAAGGCCAAGTTCGTCACCGACTTCGCCGCCGCCTGGGGCAAGGTCATGGACCTGGATCGGTTCGACCTGCGCTGAGCCTGTCCCCGCCGCAGATGATGCGGTCCGCGGTCACCATGCCGCGGATCGCATCGTCGTCCGGGCCGTCGTCCGGCAGCGGTGCACACCCGGCGCGGGGTCGCCTTGCTACGGCCGCACCTCGTAGACCGCATTGAACCCGGTCTGGGTGGCCCGGCGGAACCGGCTGAACCCGGCCGCCGTGATCACCTCGCGGATCGCCGCCTCGCCCGCCTGCGCACCCAGGGCGTGGCCACCGTCCTGGGACAGGGCGTTGGGCACGCACAGGAACAGCGAACCGGCGTAGAACAGCCGGCCGGCCGGGTTGAAGTTCTCCTCGATCCGGTCGCCGGCGAGCGGCTCCACCAGCAGCCAGGTGCCGTCGTCGGCGAGCGATCGTCGGATGTGCCGGGCCGCGGCCACCGGGTCGCCCATGTCGTGCAGGCAGTCGAACGTGGTCACCAGGTCGAAACCGGTGCCGCTGAACGAGTCCGCGGTGGCCACCTCGAAGCTCACCCGTTCGGCCACGCCCGCCTCGCCGGCCTGTTTGCGGGCCAGCTCGACGGACTCGACGTGGTAGTCGGAGCCGACGACCGTGGTCTTCGGGAACGCCTGTGCCAGCAGCACCGACGTGGAGCCCAGGCCGCAGCCGACATCGGCCACCGTGGCACCGGCGGTGAGCTTGTCCGCCACGCCATCCAGGGCGGGGATCCAGCTCGGGATCAGATCGGCGACGTAGCCGGCCCGGTAGAACGCGTCGATTCCGACGAAGACATCGTGTTCGTGTTCGTGCCAGCCGATGCCGGCGCCGGTGCGGAAGGCCTCGGTCAGCCGCGGCTCCGCCTGCAGATAACCCAGCACCGTCGTCGCCGCGGCGGGCAGGTTCGGCCCGCTCGGGTCGGCCAGGCAGTACGCCTGTTCCGGGGTCAGGGAGAACTCGCCCGTCGCCGGGTCGTAGCTGACGTAGCCGCCCGCCGCCTGCCCGCGCAGCCACTCGGTGAGATACCGCTGCGCGCAGCCGGTCCGGTCGGCGAAGGCCGCGGGGGTGGCCGGTCCCTCGGCGAGCGCCCGGTACAGCCCGAGGCGGTGGCCGATGACCACGCCGCCGGTCGATCCCGCGGCCCCCAGGTCCGTCACGAACTGGCCGAGGAACGCCATGATCTTGGTGGTGTCCATTCGGACTCCCTACTTGGTCGTGGCCGGATCAGGTTCCGGCCGAGATCCAGGAAACGGGGTGGCCCTGTCACGCCGCTCGCGCGGCCCGGCGGCCGGCTGTCGGGCGGCTGACGGGCGGCTGTCTTGGCCGGTGGCCGCACCCGAGTGGCCGGCGGCCGGTTCGGCCAGGCATGCTGAGCGAGGCTTGCCGAGCGAACAATCAGCGTCGGCTGCGCCCAGGAGGTGGGCGATGATCGAAGGACCTGAACTGCGGGTCGGCGTGCTCGGTCCGCTCCGTCTGTCCGTCGGCGGTATGCCCGTCGAGGTGCGTGGCGCCAAGCGGCGGGCGGTGCTCGCCCTGCTGGCGATCGCCCAGGGTCGGATCGTCACCGTCGACGCGCTGGTCGACACGCTCTGGCCGGACGGCGGTCCCGAATCGCGACAGGCCCTGCACAGTCACGTGTCCAGGCTGCGTGGGCAGCTGGGCCCGGCGTCCGCGCGGTTGCAGACCCGACCCGACGGCTACCGACTCGACGTGGCGGTCGACGAACTGGATCTCGCCCTGGCCCGATCGCTGTTGTCGGCCGCCCGGGCCGCCCGCGACCCGGCGACCGCCTTCGAACAGTTGACCCGGGCGCACGAATTGTGGCGCGGCGAGATGCTCGCCGATTTGTGCGAGTTCCTGCCCATCGCGTCCGCGGTCGCGCAATGGTCGAACCTGAACCGCGAGGTCCTCGACGCGAGGATCGAAGCCGGGATCGCGGCCGGCCGCGCCGACGAGGTGGCGTCACCGGCGGTCGGCTCGCTGGAGGCCGACCCGCTGCGCGAGCCCGCCGTGCTGCTCGCGATGCGCGCGCTGGCGGCGACCGGTCGGGCCGCCGAGGCGTTGCGGCGCGGCCGGGACTTCCGGCGTTCGCTCGTCGACGAGACCGGGCTGGACCCATCCGATGCGCTCGACCGTCTGGAGCGCGACATCGCGGCCGGCGCCGTCGGAATGGCCGCGCCGCGGACGCAGGCGCCGGTTCGCGCATCGGCACCGTTGATCGGTCGGGACAACGAACTGGCGGCAGTCGGCCGGCTGTTGGACACCCAGCGCCTGATCACGGTCGTCGGACCCGGCGGGGTCGGCAAGACCAGGCTCGCCCGGCACCTGGCCGAGCGGCGGGGCGGCCGCACCGTGCTGCTCGCCCCGGTCACCGATGTCGCCGCGATAGAGCACGCGCTCGCCGCCGCGCTGAACCTGACCGTCGCGCACGGCGATGTCCTCACCGCCTGCCTGGCATTGCTCGGTGACGCGCCGGGTCTGCTGGTCGTCGACAACTGCGAGCACCAGATCGACGCCGCCCGCCGGCTCGTGGACACCATCCTGGGCGCCTGCCCCCGGCTGACCGTGCTGGCGACGAGCCGCGAACCGTTGGGCCTGGCCGACGAATCGGTGTTCCGGCTGCCGCCGCTGCGGCTGCCGGCACCCGGCCTGGTGCCGACGACGGTGCCGTCGGTCACCCTGTTCCTGGAGCGGGCCGGGCGGGTGCGACCGGACCTGACCTTCGGCGCCGATGAACTGCGCGCCGTCGCGGCCGTCGTCACCCGGTTGGACGGCATGCCGCTGGCGATCGAGTTGGCCGCCGGTCGGCTGAGCACCTTCTCCGTCGACGACCTGCGGGTCCGGCTCGACCGATCGCTGGACCTGCTCGGTGGGCCGCGGCCGCGCGGGGACGACCGGCACCGCACGTTGCGGGCGACCGTCGAGTGGTCCTACCAGCTGTTGGGTGCGGACGAGCAGCGGTTGTTCCGGCATCTGGCCCAGTTCGCCGACGGCGTCGACCTGGACACCGCCGAGCAGTTGGCCCGCGAGCTGTGCCCGGACCGGGACCCCGGTGAGCAACTGGCCAGGCTGGTGGACTCGTCGATGATCGACGCGGTCTTCGAGCCGGGCACCCGGTACCGCATGCTCGAGACCCTGCGCGCCTACGGCCTCGACCGGCTCGGTGCGACCGGCGAGCGAACCTCGGCGGACGAACGGTTTCTGCGCTGGGCCGTCGATCTCGCCAGGTGGATCGAGCACGGTCTTGACTCCGCGGACGAACCGGCCGCGGACGCCGTACTGCGCCGGGAGATCGGCAATCTGCGGGTGGCCTGGCGGCTGGCCCGGCGCGCCGGACCGGTGGACGACGCGGCGGACATGGCCTGCGCCATGTGGGGGGCGATCGCCTTCCGTGACCTGGTCGAAGTGCGTGGCTGGGTCGAGGAGTTGGTCGACGATCCCGCCCTGAACGGGCACCCCCGCGCGGCCGCCGTGTGGGGTGTCGCCGCCGATAGCGCCTACCATCGCGGCGCTCTCGACCTGGCCGAGCGACGCGCCCGCGCCGGGACGGCGTTGGGCGCGGACGCCTCGTGGCAGAGCTGGTCCGCGATGTCGGTGGTCGACCTGGCCCGCGGCGCGTACCGACAGGCGGCCGACGGTTCCCGGGCCGCGGCCCGGGTGCCCGGTGGACCCCGCGATGACCTGGGGGTCGCCGCCCTGGCGGAGGCCTACGCCGGCCGGCTCGACCGGGCCCGGGCACTCAACGACGGGGTCCTGGCGAGCGCGGTGTCCCCGTCGGGGCGGGCCTGGGCCCATTACGTGTCGGGTGAAATCGACTCACTCGAAGGACATTTCAGCGTCTCCGAGGAGCACTACGGACGGGCCATCGAATTGGCCCGGCGGTCGGGCGCCACCTTCCTGGTCGGCGTCGCGACCGTCGGACTGCTCTCGGTGCGGGTCGCCGCCGGCCGGATCCGCGAAGCGCTGGGCGGTTACCGGGAGGTGGTCGACTATTTCGACCGGACCGGCAACTGGACGCACCTGTGGACGACGCTGCGGAACCTGGCCGACCTGCTGGACCGGCTCGACGACGGCGGGCCGGCGACCGCGCTGTGGGCGGCGGCCGACCGGGCGCCGGACGCCGCCGCGGACACCCGGTCGCCGCGCGTGCCCGTGGCCGATGTCCCCGGCACGATCAGTCGTGACGAGGCGCTACAAATCGCCCGGGACTCCATCGACCGGCACCTGTCCCGGCACTGAGCGGCCGGGCCACCCGGCCGGTCGATCGACGAAACACTCGTCGCCGACCCACGCGGTGTACGTCTGGACACCGAGAGCCTCGATCAGGCCGGCGGTCTGGGTCTGCTGGGCCACCAGCGCCTTGACCTTTCGGGTCACGATTCCCGGCGCCAGATCCAGGCCGACCGCGAGTCGATCGTCCGGCACCAGCATCGGGTAACCCGGCTCGAACACCCCCAACTGCTCGTTGAGCCGGGCCCACCGTTCTTGCCGCCGCTGGGCAGCCGCCGCCTGCAGCAGGCGGATCCCGGCCCGCCCGGCCCGGTCGACCGCGGCCGCCGCCCACCCGGCGACGGCACGGTGATCGGGGTGACCGGTGAACCCGTCCGGACCGAAGGTCAGCACTGTGTCCGGTTGGACCAGGTCCATGATCCCGCTCAGGCGCTCTACCGCGGTCGCGGTGTCGGCGTCCGCGCATCCGCCGTCCGGGAAGTCCAGCCAATGGTGCTCGTCGACGCCGAGAATGCCCAGGCACCCGGCCAACTCGGCGGTGCGCGTGGTCGCCAACCGATCCGGTGGCCAGGTGACGGGGTCGGCGGTCCCCAGCTCGCCCCGGGTCGCGGTCACGCAGACCACCCGCGTGCCGTTGTCGCGGGCGATGGCCATCAGCCCACCCGAGAGGTATGCCTCGTCGTCCGGGTGGGCCCAGATCCCGAGGATCGTGCCCAGTTCGGTCACCTCGTTCGGCGTGGTGATCATCGGGCCCGCCGCAGGGCGGCCGCGAACCCGACGACCGCCGGGATGCCGCAGGCAAGGGGGACGACCCACAGCCAGGAGGGGCCACCGGCGTCGACCACGAGGCCACCGGCCAGCGCGCCGGCGGCGAAGCCCAACTGGACGGCCGAGCTGAGCAGGGCCAGCAGGATCGACGCAGAGGCCGGATCGGAACTGATCAGCCGGTGCTGCTGGGCGGGCACGAAGGTCCAGCCGGTGAAGCCCCACACCAGGATCAGGGCCACCAGGACCGGGGTGACCGCGACGGCCAGCGGAACCAGTGCGGTCGCGACCACCAACGCCACCGCCGAGGCCAAGGCCACGGGCAGACCGCCCCACCGGTCCGCGGCCCGCCCGCCCGACCAGGTTCCGGCGATCCCGGCCACCCCGAACAGGACGAGGCACAGCCCGACGCCCACCCGCCCGTCGGTCCCGGCCAGCAGCACGCCAAGGTAGCTGAAGACGCTGTTCGACGCGGCCATCACCAGCAGGGTGCCGACCAGCGTGCCCGGCACCCCCGCTGCCCGCAGCGGTCGTAGCCGCTCGACGATCGGTGACCGGGTCGGGGTGATGGGCGCCGGCGGCCGGATCGTCAGGACGGCGAGCGCGACCGCCGCCGTGACCGCGACGAGGCCGAAACCCGCGCGCCAGGACAGGGCCTGGGCCAACAGCAGGCCGGCCGGAGCCCCGGCGATCATCGCCAGGCTGCTGGTCGCATGGAATCCGCCGAGCGTCCGGCCGACCCGGTCGGCACCGGCCGCGGCGACGGCGGACGCCGCGGACACCGGCCCCCACACCGAGGCGGCCAGACCGCCGACCACTTGAGCGGCCAGTAGCACACCCATCGTCGGGGCCGTCGCCGCCGCGACCGCGGCCAGGCCGAAGATCGCCAGCGAGCCGAGCAGCACCCGGTCCGACGACCCGGACGCGAGCATGGCCTGCAGCGGCGGGCCGCCGAGGGCGTAGGCAATTGAGAAGGCCGTGACGGCCAGGCCGGCCATCCCCACCGGCACCGAGAACGTGTCGGCGATGGTGCCGAGCAGGCCCGTGATCATGAACATGGCGGTGCCGACCGCGAACCAACCCAGCCGCAGGGCAGCCGTGGTCGACCAGTGACCGGGCCGCTGCGGTGGCTGCGGTCGTCCGCGGATCGGACGACCACCTGGCGGTGGGCCGACCGTCCGCGTCGGTGCGGAGCTTGAAGGGTGCTGCATGTCGCCTCCGTTGCGTGAGACACCGTCCCGGCTGTCACATCGAGAGTCGCGGGTCCGCCTCGCAGCCCGCTGTCGTGCGGCTGTCACCGTTCGCGGTGCGACGATGACCGGGTAGTGCTCGACCGGCGCGGTGTACGACGTCAGGGGAGGACAAGTCGGCCACTGATACGAGGAGCTCTCCCGAAAGCCGGCAAGTGATGTGACATTACGAAGTCGTGACCTGAGATTCACTCGAACGATGCTGGCAAATGGGCTACGCAGCGAGGAGTGAACGGGCTAGAGTGACTGTGAGTGATGAAGCCCGGAGAGCCGGGGGGCCCCGGGTTTCATCACCGAATGTGCCGCCACGAGGGCGGCGCGCGGGCCGCCGGAGATGGCGACGGCCGTTCCTATGCCGGGAACGGGTCGCATCTCCGGCCCGCCCGAGCCTCTCGGGTGGGGTTGCGGGTGGGGCTGCCGACCGGGCGAAAATGCCAGCGCGCCGGACGCGCTCCCGGCGTACCGTCGTAGCGACGATGCCATATCGCACGATTCGAGCCGGGTGATGACAGATGTCCGATTCCACCTCCGCGCCGGCCGGTGAACCCCGAGGGGACCGCCCGTTCGAACGGTTCGAGGTCATCCTGGAATCCGAACCAACCGTCGCCGCCGCAGCCCGGACGGCTCAGGTCAGCGCACTGGACCTCGACCGCATCCCCGATCGGGACAACATTCGGCTGCTCGTCGACGCCGACCAGCTCGCCCGACTGCAGGCGGAAGGTCTGGCCGTCCGGGTCCAGCGCTCGGTGCCGGTCCAGCCACTCGATCCGGCGTTGATCGCCGCCGACGAGGACGTGGCCGACTGGCTGTCCATCCGCCTCGGATCGGCCGGCTCGACCACGGGGGAGGAGGGCTGATGTACCGGACCGTCGCCCAGCTCACCGAGGTGGTCACGCAGGTCGCCGCGGCCGCACCCGATCTGTGCACTGTCGTGCCGCTGCCGAACCCGTCCGTGCAGGGGACCGCGGTGTCCGCGTTGCGGATCGCCGCCCCCGGCGACATCGCGGTCGACGAGCGGCCCGGCGTGCTGCTGATTGCCGGCACCCACGCCCGCGAGCTGATGAACCCCGACCTGCTGGTCGAGCTGGCGGTCGACCTGGTCGCCGCCCATCGGAACGGCACCGACATCGTGCTGGGCGGCCGGACCTGGGCCGCCGCGCAGATCCGGTCGATGCTCGAGGCGACGGTGCTCCACCTGCTGCCCTGCGTCAACCCGGACGGCCGGACCTATGTGCTGACCGTCGACGACATGTGGCGCAAGAACCGCCGCGACAACGCGGGCACCCGCTGCGACGGCGTCGACCTCAACCGCAACACGGGCCTCCTCTGGGGGGTCACCGAGGGCCAGACGTCCTGCTCGCCGTGCACGGACATCTACTGCGGCACAGGGGCGTTCAGCGAACCGGAGAACCAGAACGTCAAGCACCTGCTGGACACCCACCGCATCGACCACTTCGCCGACGTGCACTCGTTCTCCGAACTGGTCATCCATCCCTGGGGGCACGCGGCGAACCAGACCACCGACCCCGCACAGAACTTCCGGATCCTGCCGACCGGCACCTGCCGGCCGTTGAACCGGCCGGGGTACGCCGAGTACATCGCCCCGGAGGATCTGGCGCAGTTCCAGAAGGTTGCGGACCGCATCGTCACGGAGATCGCCGCGGTGCGGGGCCGGCAGTACACCCCGGAGCCGGGCATGACCCTGTATCCGACCACCGGCACGCACAGCGACTACGCCTGGAGCCGGCACATCGCCGACCCGACGCTGCACCGGACCTACGGGTACACCATCGAGACCGGGCCATCGGTCGGCGACGTCCGCGAGTCGTTCCATCCCCGGAACCCGGAGCCGATCAAGCGCGAGGTCGAGTCCGGCCTGCTCGGCCTGATCCAGGCGGCGACCGAAGGCTGACCTCTCCTTGGACGCCGGAGGTGGGGGTGGAGGTGCACGCCGGTAGCGTGACCTGGGTGACCGGAACCGCGCACGGACTTGCCGGCAAACCCACGCCCGCGGAGTTCCTGCGCTCGGTGGAACCGGGGACCCGGGTCGTCGCCCGGCACCGGATACCCGGCGGCTTCACCGACGCGCTGGGCTACTTACGGTCCTGCGACGGGATCTTCTGCGAGATCGATACCCGGGTAGGCCCGGTCACCGTTCCGCTGGCCAATGTGGTTGCCGCCAAACGGGTTCCGGAGCCGCCCCCGCGCGCTAGGTCAACCCGCGCGCCCGACCCAGGCTCAGCCGGTCCACCAGGGCCGTAGCGGCACCGCGGAGTCGCCCTTGTCGTCGGGCTTGACCCCGAGCACCTGGAACAGCTGGATGTAGTTGCGCTCGAAGCCCAATCGGCAGGCGGCCATGTACAGGCCCCACACGCGGGCGGTGCCCTCGCCGACCTCGGCCACGCAGGTGTCCCAGTCCCGTTGCAGGTTGGCGCACCAGTCGCGCAACGTCATCGCGTAGTGCTCGCGGATGTTCTCGGCGTGCCGCACATCGAAGCCGGTGTCCTGCATCGCCACGATGATCCGTCCCGACCCGGTGAGCTCGCCGTCCGGGAACACGTACCGGTCGATGAACGGCTCGGGCTTGACCGTCATGTCGTTCCGGGGGCGGGTGATGCAGTGGTTGAGCAGTCGGCCGCCCGGCCGGAGCTTGCCGGACAACCGCCCGAAGTAGTCCGGGTAGTTCCGCACCCCGACGTGCTCGGTGAGCCCGATGGAGGAGACGGCGTCGAACCCGGTCTCCGGCACGTCCCGGTAGTCCAGGTGCCGGATCTCGGCCAGGTCGCCGAGCCCCTCCTCGCGAATCGTCCGTCGGCCCCATTCCGCCTGCTGCCGGGACAACGTCACCCCGATCACCTGGACCCCGCGACGGGCGGCGTGCCGCACCATCTCCCCCCAGCCGCAGCCGACGTCGAGCAGCCGGTCACCGGGCTGCAGGCCCAGCTTGTCGAACACCAGTGCGTGCTTCGCCTCCTGTGCCTGTTCCAGGGTGGCATCCACGGTGGGATACAGCGCGCACGTGTAGGTCATCGACGGGCCGAGGACCGACCGGTAGAACTCGTTGGAGACGTCGTAGTGCTTGCCGATCGCCGACGCGTCGCGGCGGCGGGTGTGCCGCAGACCCTGCACGACCCGCAGCCAGTGGGGGGTCGCCTCCTGCGGCGGTGGGGCGACCGGACGGAGTGTCTTGAGCCCGACGCCCCGCACGAGGTCGACGATCTCGCCGGGCGAGGGTCGCCGCAACCGCAGTTCGTCGTCCATCAGTCGCAGCAGGGGATACGGGTCCGCCGAATGCACCCCGGTCATGTCCATGTCGCCGGCGACGTACGCGCGGGCCAGGCCGAGGTCGCCGGGTGCGGTCAGCAGGTAGGTCAGCCCGCGCCGGTTGCGGATGTGCAGGCCGGGGGCGTCCGGCGGGCCGGCCTCGCTGCCGTCGAACGCGGTGAGCCGGATCGGCAGCGGTCCCTCGGTGACGGTCGACGCGATCTGCGCGACGGTCATCGGCCCGTGCCGGCCCGGTCGCGGCGCCTGCAGATCGGGGGACGTGATCGTGGACCGGAAGCTGGAGGTGGTCCGGAAGGTCGTCATTGTCGTCGCACCGCCTTGTCGTAGAGGTCGATCAATCGATGGGTCGGGTCGTACATGCTCTTGAGTGCGGCGTAGGTCGCGCCGCCGTACTTGGCGGCGAACTCCTCGCGGCTGTAAAAGGCGTCCGAGTACAGGGCCTTGTGCCCGCCGAGATCGCCGACCAGGGCCTCGATTCGGCGGTTGGTCGCGCCCTCGGGCGCGCCGGGCCGCTTCGGCACGACCGACCAGAACCCGACATTGACATAGGTGCGTTCCGGCGCGAACGGGTGCAGCGGCCAGGTCGGATCGGTGCTGCCGGGGGCCGCGTCGCGGCGCCGGGGAATCCGCAGCGGGCACACCCAGATCGGTTCGATCGGCACGTTGCCCAGGAACCAGGTCAGGAACTCGGCGGTGCGCTCCACCGGCACCTCGACGTCCTGCACGACCCGCTCCAGCGGCGGCCGGCCGTGCAGCCGCTCCAGCCCATCCGCAATGCCGAACCGGCGGTCCAGCGCAACCAGCTTCCAGTAGACCGAACTCCGCTTCAGCGCGGGCGGCCACATCCGGCGGATCAGCGGCTGCTGGGCGCCGAACGCGCGGGAACACCAGAACCAGTCGGTGTCCCACCGCCACAGGTAGTCGTGGATGGTCAGGCGGTCGGTGCTGCGCTCCTGGATCGACCGGTAGTAGATCTGCCGACCCCGGTAGTCGCTGGTCGGGCCGGGGTCGCCGGTCAGCCGGCCCAGGGTGAGGTACTGCTCGTCGGCGGTGAAGACGACGCCGTCCAGGTAGTCGACCGGTTCGCCACTGTGTTCACGGCGCTCGCCGATCTGTGCGATGGCCGCCTGCAGGTCGGTGACGTCGTGGAAGCGCAGGTGTCGCAGCGCCACGTACGGCTGGACGGGTTCGAGTCGGACCCGCAGCCGCGTCGCGTATCCCAGGCTGCCGTAGGAGTTGGCGAACCCGTGGAACAGGTCGGCGTGCGGGCCGTCCGGGGCCGCGGTGAGCACCTCGCCGGAGCCGGTGAGGATGTCCATCACCACGATGTCGTCGTAGACGACGCCGCTGCGGAACGCGGTGGACTCGATCCCGCCGCCGGTCGCCGCCCCGCCGACGGTGATGGTCTTGAGCTGCGGGACGACCAGCGGGGCCAGCCCATGCGGCAGCGTGGCCGCGACCAGGTCCTCGTACGTGCACATGCCGCCGACGTCCGCGGTCCGCGCGACCGGGTCCACCGCGAGCACGCCGGTCAGCCCGGAGACGTCCAGACCCGGCCCGTCGGTGCGGCGGCGGGCGCGGAACAGGTTGGAGGTCCGCTTGGCCAGCCGGACCCGCTGGTCGACCGGGATTGCGCGGTAGCTGGTCAACAGGCGGGTCAGGCCGTCGACGTACCGCGGCTCGGACCCGCCCCGCGACCAGGATTCGGCTCGGGAATCCGACGACTGATCCAGTCTCGCGACCGCCCCGGCAGGAGCGGTCCCAGCGGACACTTCCCACATGCTGCCCAAAATAGACCCGCGTTGTTACGCACGATTCACCTGGGGAAGGTGATTCGCGCGACAATCCGCCGAAGATGCGGGCGGGCGTTCCGTCGGCTATACCTGCTCCTCGGCCCGCAGACGGGTGACCACGTGATCCGGTGCCGCGGCGTGCCGCAGGTACTGGCGGCTGTAGGAGCCGGTGCCGTGGGCCAGCGACCGCAACTCGATGGCGTACCGGATGAACTCCAGCTCGGGCACCTCGGCCTGCACCGACGAGCGGCCGTCGCCGGCGGATTCGGTGCCACGCACCCGCCCCCGCTTGGCGGCCAGGTCGGCCAGGATCGCGCCGACGTACTCGTCGTCGACGGTGATCGTCACCGAATCCATCGGTTCCAGGACCTGCACCCCCGCCGCGTTCGACGCCTCCCGCAGGGCCAGCGACCCGGCCATCTGGAAGGCCGCGTCGGAGGAGTCGACACTGTGCGCCTTGCCGCCGACCAGCTTGACCCGCAGGTCCACCATGGGGTGGCCGTTGACGCCCCTGTCCAACTGCGCGCGGACACCCTTCTCCACGCTCGGGATGAACTGCCGGGGCACCGCCCCGCCGACCACCTTGTCGACGAACTCGAACCCGCCGCCCTCCGGCAGCGGTTCCACCTCGATCTGGGCCACCGCGTACTGGCCGTGCCCGCCGGACTGCTTGACGTGCCGGCCCAGCCCGGTGCCGGGGCCCTTGATGGTCTCCCGGATGGCGACGCGGACGGCGGACACGGCGACCTCGATCCCGGCCCTGGTCCGCAGCCGGTCCAGCAGCACCTCGAGTTGCTGCTCGCCCATGGTCCACATGACCAGCTGGCTGGTGGCCGGATTCACCTCGACCCGCACGGTCGGGTCCTCGGCCTGCAGTCGGGCCAGACCCTGCACCAGCTTGTCCTCGTCGCTCGAAGTGCGGGCCGAGATCGCCACCGGCAGCAGCGGTTCCGGCATGGCCCAGGGGGACAGGACGGCCGGGTCGGCCGGGTCGGACAGGGTGTCGCCGGTCTCCGCGTGCGCCAGGCGGGCCACCGAGACGATGTCGCCGGCCACCGCCTTGGCCACGCCGGTCAGGGTGCCGCCGAGCGGGCGGGAGATCGCCCCGGCGCGCTCGTCCAGATCGTGTTCGGCGTGCCAGGACTCGTCCTCGGGGTGACCGGAGAAGCGGGCGAAATGGCCGGACACGTGCACCGGCACGTCCGGCAGCAGGGTGCCGGAGAACACCCGGACGATGGAGATGCGGCCCACGTACGGATCGGTGGTGGTCTTGACCACCTCGGCCACCAGCGGCCCGTCCGGGCTCCCGGCGAGCGGCTGCCGGTCGCCCCCGGCCGGCGTGTAGACCGGCGGCAGCACGTGCTCGTCCGGGTGCGGGAACCCGCGGCAGATCACCTCGATCAGCTCGGGGACGCCCAGACCGGTGGTCGGGATGCAAGGGATCACCGGATGGAAGTTCGCGTGCGCGACCGCGGTCTCCAGGTCGTCCACGACGGTGTCGAAGCCGACCTGCTCGCCGGCCAGGTAGCGGTCGAGCAGGCCGTCGTCCTCGGACTCGGTGATCACCGCCTCGATCAGCGCGTCCCGGGTCGCCGAGATCGCCTTCTGCTGCTCCTCGTCGGCCGGTCGGCCGGTCCGGGTGCCGGATGAGACGTCGTACACGGTCTGCGACAGCAACCCGACCAGGGCGGTCGGCGGCTCACCGATCGCGGAGTCGACGGGCAGGTAGAGCGGATGGACGCCGTCGCCGAAGGCGAGCTGGCAGTTCTCCACGGCCGCGGCGAAGTCGCCCCGCGGTTGGTCGATGTGCGTGACGACCACGGCCCGGGGCATGCCGACGTCCGCGCACTCTTGCCAGAGCATCCGGGTGGCACCGTCGATCACCCCGCCGGCCGCGGCCGCATCAGTGGCGGAGATGACGAACAGCGCGGCATCGGCGGCCCGCAACCCGGCCCGCAGCTCGCCGACGAAGTCGGCATGACCGGGGGTGTCGACGAAGTTGATCCGCACCGGCCCGGGCGTCTCGGGGACGTCGGTGGCCACGATGCCGGCCACCGACAGCGACACCGACCGGCCCAGCCGACGTTCGACGTCCTCGAAATCACAGACGGTGCTGCCGCTCTCGATCGACCCGAGCCGGGTGATCGCCCCGGTGGCCAGCACGGCCGCGTCCACCAGCAGGGTCTTGCCGGCGCCCCCCGGGCCGACGAGCACCACGTTGCGTACCTGTTCGGGACCGCCCTTGTCGCCGACCTTGTCGCCGCCTTTGTCGCTGCCTCGGGTGCCCTGGGTCATCGGGCACCGTCCCGGATCGCGTCGCCCGGAACAGCGGGACGGTCGTCACCGACCCTCGGTTGATGGATCCTGTCAACGTTCATGCGCCGTCACCTCTGGTCGTGCCCGGGCCACGACCCTGCGCCGCGGCAATGTCGGCACCGAACGGGCCCCGGCGGGTACGGCACCCGGCGGTCCGTCGGCCTTGCTGGCAGTCTGCGCAGCGGCGGGCCGGGCCGCAACAGGGCAGCGCCGTCGGTGACCGTGATCTGGCGCCTCACCGGCCGACCCGATCCGGAATCGGCGACTGCTGCGGCGCCGGGAGCGGGTCGCGCGCTGCACCGGTGATGACCGCCGAGGCCTGCGGCACCAGCGTCCGGGCCAGTTCCAACGCCGCCGGCCGGGCCAGGTCGGGGATGTCGTAGCGCTGCACCCCGGCCGCGGTGGTCGCGATCACCGTCATCAGTCCGGCCCGCCGCTGGAACGGTGATTGGCGCATCGTCACGCCGATGACACCGTCGATGGCCAGGACGGTACGACGCCGGTGCAGCGAGCCGAGCCGGACCACCAGGTGGCCTTCGAGGACCGTGTGGCCCAGGCTCCGATAGCGGTCCGCGGCCAGCAGCAGCGCGCCGATCAGCGCGACCGCCACCCAGATCGGGTACAGCTGCGCCGGCAGGTCGGTCCACCAGGTGAGCAGTGCCAGCACGGCGGCGAAGGCTGCGGCGCCGACCAGCGCCCGGGTGTACCGGCGCCGCCGCGCGGCCGGGCCGTGGGCGGCGAGCGCGGCGTTCGTCAGCCGTTCGCCCAGCACGGTCGACTCCACCCTGAGCACCTCGGCCACCGGGGCGGGCGGCATCAGCAGCGAACTGCCGCCGCCTTCGCCGCCTTCGCCGCCCGTTCGCCGCAACCCGGTGGCCACCGCGTGCAGCCGGGCACCACCGGCCCACCGCAGGACCAGCGGCTCGCGTCGCTGGACGCCGCGGAGTCGGCGTTCGGCGATGCTGGTGGACCGGGTGGTCAGCAGCCCGCGGCTGACCTGCAGGGTGCCGCCGGTGTGCCGGGCCAGCCGGAACCCCCAGTAGGAAATGACGTACCCGGCGACCGACAACAGGGCAACCAGGATGAGGACCAGGACGGCCGCGAGCCCGACGTCCAGCCACACCGAATGACCTTGCAGGAATCCCAGCGCCTGCCGGACCGGTCCGAACTCGGCCGGATCCAGGCGCGCCTTGTACATCAGCCGAAAGCCGAAGCCGATCAGAACCGCTCCGGTCACCACCCCCGACAGGGTCGCCGGCGCCAGCGCGATCCAGCGCGGTTGCAGCCGGGTCAGTTCGACACCGTCCGGCCCCTCGGCCCGGCCACCCGCGGGATCGGCGTCCGCGACTGCATCGGCCGTGGCAGTGCTGGGTTCACCCGGAAGGATCGGACCCGGCGCGGTGACGCGGCCGGGTGGCCCGTTCGCGCGATGAAGCAGTGCGCCCCGCAGCGCCGGGACGGTTGCGGCCGGCAGGCCGTCCAGCCTCACCGTCGGTGCGGCCGCGTGCGAACTGCCGGTGCCGATGTCCACCCGGACCAGCCGCAGCAACCGCTGCAGCGGGTGGGCGCTGACGTCGATCGTGCGGATCCGGTCGCGCGGCACCGTCAGGTGCCGGCGTTGGAGCAGGCCGCGGCGAACCTCGACCACGGTCGGGGTGATCCGGTATCGAGTGGTCAGGTACCGGATGATGCCCAACGCGACGACGAGCCCGGTGCCGAGCAAACCCCAGGGCGGGCTGTCGTCGCTTGTCGCACCGGCGACCAGCAGCACCACCAGCATCGGGATGAAGCGGATGATCTCCCGGACCGGTTCGACCAGCAACATGCCGGGGGACAGGCGCCGCCAGGGTGGATTGGGATCAACGGCGTCGGCCGGGCGATCGGTCACGTCGCGTCGTCCCCGGTCGCCCCCGCCGCGGCGGTTATGTCGGCGGCCAGCTGGGCGGCGACCGGATCGTCGAGGCCCTCGATCTTGAGCGGCCCGGCGGCGGAGGCGGTGGTCACGGTCAGCTCGGTGAGCCGGAACAGTCGGGCGACCGGGCCGCGGGAACTATCCACCGTCTGCACGCGGTTCAGCGGCGCGATCCGCCACTCCTGGGTCCACCAGCCGGATCTGGTGTACACCGCCGTGTTGGTGAGTTCCCAGCGGTGCACCCGATACCGCCACCACGGCATCACCGACACGTGGACCGCGGCGATCCCCGCGGTCGCCGCGAGCAGCGGTCCCTTCCACGGCGGGAACGGCCAGTCGAGCACCAGCGCCGCGACCAGGACGGTGGCGACGACCAGCCAGCCGGCCAGCGCGGTCGCGAACCAGAACCAGACGGCCCGCGGGGACACCCGGTTCGCCGGCGGCCGTAGGGAGAGCCGGTCGGCAGACCGGTCGCCGGTGGCGTTCGTCGTCATCTACCCATCGTGCGCCGATCCTGCGTCGGAGCCCCACCTGGAGTTGATCATGACGCGCTGCCGGCCTCAGGTCGGCGTGTCGCGAATTCCGTCGGTGTGTCGCCGACACGCTGCCATGATCAACGCGAAGCGCTGGCTTGTGCGTCCCGTCGGACGGCTGTCACAGACCAGCGCGATTGGGGGATGATGTTGAAGGATCGGGCCCTGGCTCCAGGATCACGATGGTGGTCTCAGAGGACCGCATCGCCGCATAGTCGTCCAGCTTCGGGTCCACCTCAAGCCATCTGGCCCACAACCGCGTCCGCTCCTGACCTTCGGCCGGGCGTCCCTGGACGGTCCGCGGCCCGTCGGCCAGATCCACCCTGGCGTCGGGATGGGCCTGGAGGTTGAGCCACCAGGCGGGCTCGCCGTCGGCCCACCCGTTCATCGCCATGCCAACGAGGTTGGGGCCGTCCACGAGGTAGGCGATGATCACGCTGCGGTCCTGCCCGGTCCGTCGCCCGATGGTCGTCAGGCGCAGGGTTCCCCACTTGCCGGTCCTCGGCCGCCACAGACCGATGTGGCCGCGGGTGACCCGGTACAAGGCGCGGTGCGTGAACCAGGCCAGCCGAATGAACCAGCGAGGAGGAAGCCGCGGCCCTCGCCCGCGCAGGTCCGACATGGGGCCCCTTTCCCCGGAAGCCGTTGCGTGGAGACTACGGGTCAGCCGCATCACCGGACACCGTTCCGTGGCTTGAGCAGGTCGATGCCCCTGAACTCCGGGGCATCTGGCGAGATGCGCCTGTCTTGGACAATGGCCTTCATGGCTGTTTCCTGGTTCGTGGTCGCGGACATGGTGTTCCTTCTGCAGGGATCAGGGACTCAGGCCGCGGAGAGCGTGCGGTCGGCGGGAAGGGGTGTCTTGACGCCCCTGATCAGGAGATAGGCGAGCAGCCAGACCTCGCCGATTGTCGCCGGCGCGAGGATGAGAGCGGAGATCGAGTCGGCGAGTTCCGGAGCGAGGAACTGGAGCAGCACGTCGATCAGGTAGCAGATGGTCCCGAGCATCAGCAGGACGCCGAGGGGTCGGGGGAACATGTCCGATCGGTAGGCCAACAGGCCCAACGGGAACAGCCACAGGCCAAAGAAGATCTGCGCGATGAGGTACCCGTAATGCTGCAGGTCAAGCAGCAGCAGGACCAGTGCGTCCGACCCGCCGGCGCCCAACCCGCCTGCGTAGGACGGCTCCGTGGCGACGAGCAGGGCCCCCAGTTGGTGGACCATGTTGAGGCTGGTGATGCCGACCGCGACCGCCACGAAGATGACCATTGCGCGGGCCACATTCTTGTTCCCCTGCTGCAGCAGCCGGGACAGGGCCATCACGACGAACAGGAAGAACGTCGCCTGTACCAGGTCGGCCACGAAGCCGATGCGGACCAACGAGGCGTCCGCGGCGACGTTCTGCGCGGTGGTGGCGGCATCGCCCGGCGTGTAGACCCGCGCTCGGACGTAGAGGTGGGCGAAGCCGCCGAAGATTGCGACGACGAGGTAGCACAGGCCCGCGGTCCTCGCGAGGCGTCGGGTTGAAGTCATCGTTGCTCCTTGATGGGGGTTGGCGAAGTACGGCCGCGAGGCGGTTCCTCGCGCGCCGGGTGATGCGTGTTGCTATTCCTCGATGACCGGGTACTGGAACACCTCGTCGAGCGGGACGCGGAACACCCGGGCGATTTGAAAGGCCATCTCCAGAGACGGCGAGTAGCGGCCCCCCTCGATGGCGATGATCGTCTGGCGGGTCACGCCGATGCGATCCGCCAGCTCCGCCTGGGTCATCTCACCGTGCGCGAACCGCAGGGCTCGGATCGCGTTGGTGACCTTGGTGGGCTTCACCATTGCGGGAGACCCCGGCGGTAGGCAACGACCTTCGCCGCCGACCCAACGACCGCCGACAGGACAAACCCCAGGTAGATCACGTTGGCGATCCAGAAGTAATCCAGCTCCGCCATCGACAGACCCACTGCCGCCACTGCGCCGGCGACCACGAAGTATTGGCCGGTGTACTCGCCGAACCGATAGATCTCCCTATCGCGCTGATCCTTCTTGTTGGCGTCCCTGGGTGCGGCCACCGCGACGAGGAGGTG
>DATDBV010000680.1:0-2764 GCA_036524715.1 Nakamurella sp.
GGGGCGGGCGAGGCACCGTCCTGGGTGGTCGACGCGTTGCGAGCGGCGGGCTGCGTCTTCGCCGAGGACGAGGCGGCCATCCTGTTCGAGGCCGCGTCCGATGCGGACGAGCTGGTCACGCTGCTGCGGCGCCGCGTCGACGGCAGTCCCCTGGAGCACATCGTCGGGTGGGCCGGGTTCGACGGGCTGCGCGTCGCGGTCGAACCGGGTGTGTTCGTGCCCCGCCGCCGCAGCGAGCTGCTCGTGCGGGAGGCCGAGTCGCTGCTGCGTGGCTTTTCGGCGCCGATCGTCGTCGATCTGTGCTGCGGGAGCGGGGGTATTGGGCTGGCCATCGCGACTCGGGTGCCGGGGGTCGAACTGCATGCCGCGGACCTCGACCCGCGTGCCGTCGGATGTGCCCGCCGGAACCTGGCTCCGGCCGGTGGCACGGTGTACCAGGGCGACCTGTTCGATCCGCTGCCGGCGACCCTGCGGGACCGGGTGCAGGTGTTGGTGGCCAACGCCCCGTACGTGCCGACCGCGGCGATCGCCCTGCTGCCGCCCGAGGCCCGCGATCACGAACCGATCGGCTCCCTGGACGGCGGCCCGGACGGGACCGACGTGTTGCGCCGGCTCATCGCCGGTTCGCCGAGCCGGCTCGCCCGGAACGGGACGGTGCTGGTCGAGGTCGGGGAGAGCCAGATTCCACGGATCACCGCGGCTCTCGAATCCGCGGGGCTGGACGCGTCGGTGGTCACCGACGACGAGATGGGCGCGATCGTGGCTCGGGGCCGCCAAAGTCGCGGGTGAATCCGCATTCGCCGAATCGACGGAACTTGTTTGCGCGAACTAATTCGTGCGGGTGAATTTCCCGAAATCCGGTCGACCGACCTTTCCGATGCTTGTAACGTCCCGATGGCCCACAGTTTCGCGCGATCATTGGGGGAAAGAGATGATCCGCACCACCGCCCGATCCATCCTGCTGCTGGTGACCGCCGCCTGCGTCGCGCTGGCCACATCGCCGGTGGTCGCCGGCGAGCCGGTGGCCGCCACCTCCTCCGGTTCGTGGGGTCCGCCGCCCACCACGATTGTCTGGACCGCCTGCGGGGAGGGGGCCGACCCGGCGGCACAATGCGGAACCGTCGCCGTCCCGTTGGACTACGACCGGCCCCGCGCGGGAAGCGTCACGATCGGCCTGGCCAGGATCGCGGCGTCGAACGCGAACCAGAAGCTGGGCACCGTCTTCGTCAACCCCGGCGGACCCGGGGGTTCCGGGGTGGACTTTGTGGCCTGGTACGGGTTCGGCAGCTATCTGGCCGAGCTGCTGGACGGGCGGTACGACGTGGTCGGATTCGACCCGCGCGGGGTGGGCGCGACCGAACCGATCCGGTGTTTCGAGAGCAACGACGCGGCCGCCGAGTTCCTGGGTTCGCAGCCAGTGTTCCCCTTCGAGCAAGGACAGTACCGGCCCTTCTATCAGGCCTGGTTCGACTACGGAAAGCGGTGCGGTGGATCCGATCAGCCCATCGTGACGAACATGAGTACGGCCGACGTGGCCCGTGACCTGGATGAGCTTCGGCGGGCCGTTGGCGACCGCGGACTGAATTACCTCGGCTTCTCCTATGGGTCGTACATCGGGAACACCTACGCAAAGCTGTTCAGTCAGAACGTGGGTCGCATGGTGATCGACGGGGTGTTGGACCCCCAGCTGTGGTCGAGCGGTTGGCAGATCACCTCCGATCGGATCGCGACGCAAGAGGTCCTCGACGAGTTCCTGCGCCTGTGCGACGAGGCCGGAGCCGATTGCGCCTTCCACACGGCCGAGGGTGCGGCGTCCCGCTGGGACCGATTGGCGAAGTCGCTGCGGGCGCAGCCGGTTGACCTGGGTGACGGCTTCCTGTTCGGCTACGACCTGCTCGTCGCGGTGACGACGTCGGCGCTCTACGCGCCGGAGGTCTGGGCCGGAACAGACGGCTTTGCTGCCCGTCTCGACATGCTGGCCGACCTCGCGCTGGGCGAGGGGGCGGTGAACCCCGCGGCGTCGGCGGCCTCGTACCGTGCCCTCCTGGAACGGCTCGGCGGCCCGAGCGCCGACCTGGCGGCGGAGCCGTACCTGTTCAACGGCCTGGACGCCTACTACGGCAATCACTGTGCGGATGCCGAGTACCCCCGCGCCTTCGCCCCATGGCGCGCCACCGATCGATATGCGGCCGCCGGTTCGCGATTCGGCCCGCTCTGGTGGTGGAGCAACGCGGGCTGCGCCGCGTGGCCGGTCAATCGGGACCGATACGCCGGACCGTGGTCCACCGGGACGGCAAACCCGGTCCTGGTGGTCGGCAACCGGTTCGACCCGTCAACCGCCTATTCGGGCGCGCAGGCGAGCTCGAGGTACCTGAACGGCAGCCGGCTGCTCACCTATGCGGGGTGGGGCCACACCGCCTTCGGCAGGTCGGAGTGCGTCACCCAGGCGGTCGTCGACTACCTGATCGGCGGGTCCCTGCCGGAGCCTGGCACCGAATGTCCGGCCAACCCGAATCCGTTCCTGCCGTCCGACGTCCGGTCCGCCGGGATGCCGGCGCCGCTGGTCGGTCTGCCGCCGGCTTGGACGCTGGTGGTGGCCGCCGGAAGGTAGCGTCGGGCGGCGGCCGGTGTCTGCCGGGCGTGATCGGGCAGTCTCGGTGACATCGGGTTGACGGGCCGGATGTCGCAGCGCGCGGATCGGGTGACCTGACCCCGCGGGCGAGCCTGATCCGCGCTACCGTCCGGGGCGGTGCGGGACAGCCGG
>DATDBV010000681.1:0-12765 GCA_036524715.1 Nakamurella sp.
TGGCGTCGCCGCCGACGTAGACGTCGATGGTGGTGGCGTCCAGTACCCAGTCCTTGGTGGCGGCGTTCCAGTAGCGCAGCTCGTCGGGCCCCACCTCGAACCGCACCGTGCGGGATTCGCCGGCGGACAGGCTCAGGCGTCGGAAGCCCTTGAGTTCGCGGACGGGCCGCGACGCGGAGCCGTGGCGCTGGTGGATGTACAGCTGAGCGACCTCGTCACCGTCGCGCGGGCCGACGTTGGTGACGGTGACGCTCACGGTCACGGTCTCGCCTGGGCGGATGCGGTCGCGGTCCAGCTTCAGGTCGGTGTACTCGAAACGGCCGTAGGACAGCCCGTGGCCGAACGGGAACAACGGTGTGCTCGCCTCGTCCCAGTACCGCTGGCCCTGCTTGTCCGGCTCGTGGGAGATGGTGTGGCTGTAGACGATCGGCACCTGGCCGACGGTCCGCGGCCAGCTGAACGGCAGCTTGCCGCCCGGCGCGACGTCACCGAACAGCAGGTCGGCGACGGCCGCGCCGCCCTGGGTGCCCGGGTACCAGATGTCCAGGATCGCCGGCACGTGTTCGGCGGCCCAGCGCAGGTCCAGCGGGCGGCCGTTCATCACCAGCAGCACCACCGGCGTACCGGTGGCGACCATGGCCTCCAGCAAGGCCGGTTGACCGCCGGGCAGCTCCAGGCTGGACCGGGAGGCGGCCTCGCCGATCATGTTCTGCCACTCGCCGAGCACCACGACCGCGACGTCGGCGTCCCGGGCGAGGGCGACCGCCCGATCGAATTCGGCGGCGTCGTCGAAGTCGACCGGGTCGGCCGGCGTGTTGTCGCCCCACATGTCGAACATCGACTGGAAAGTGCGCTGGACGGGACGGACACCCGGTGCGTAGCCGACGGTGGTGGCGGTCCCGGCGCGCCGCCGGATACCGTCCAGCACGGTGACCGTCTCGCTGGAGTCGTAGTCAAAGACCCACGGCCCCAGGGTGTCCCGCCGCGAGTCGGCCAGCGGCCCGATCACCGCGACCGAACCGGGTGCGGTCAGCGGGAGCAGCTCGCCCTCGTTGCGCAGCAGCACCGCCGAGCGTTGCGCAGCGGTCCGCGCCACCGCGCGGTGCACCGGGTCGGCGAGCACCTGGCGCGCCCGATCCTCGTCGACGTAGGGGTTCTCGAACAGTCCCAGCCGGATCTTCGCCAACACCCGCCGGACGCACGCATCGAGCGCGGCCTCGTCCACCAGGCCGGCCTCGGTCGCCGCCGGCAGCTGCGCGTACGCCGGGTCGGTGATCGCCATCTCCAGATCGACGCCCGCGGTCACGGCGCGCGCCGCCGCCTCGGTCAGATCGGCGGCGAATCCGTGAGTCAGCAGGTTGTGCACGGCCTGTGCGTCGCTGACCACGAACCCGTCGAAACCCCAGGTCCGGCGCAGAACCTCGGCCAGCAACCAGCGGTTGCCGGTGGCCGGAATGCCGTTGAGATCCATGTAGGCGGTCATGATGTTGCCCGCCCCGGCGTCGACCACGGCCTTGAACGGCGGCAGGTAGACGTTCCACATCTCGGAGTCGGACAGGTTGACCTCGTCGTAGTCCCGGCCACCCAGCGCGGCGCCGTACCCGGCGAAGTGCTTGGGACCGGCGATGATCCGGTCGTCGGCGCGCAGATCGTCACCCTGGAAGCCGCGGACCTGGGCCACCGCGACCTCGGCGCCGAGATAGGGATCCTCGCCCGCGCTCTCGACGAGGCGCCCCCACCGCGGATCCCGGGCGATGTCCACCATCGACGCGAACGTCCAGTGGATGCCGACGGCCCTGGACTCCCGCGCCGCCACCGCCTGGCCGGCGGCGATCGTCTCCGGATCCCAGGACGCGGCCAGCGCGATCGGAACCGGCAGGATGGTGCGCAGCCCGTGGATCACGTCGAATCCGAACAGCGCCGGTATGCCGTGCCGGTTCCCCTCGACGGCCAGGCGCTGCAGCCGGTTCGCCTCGGCCGGATCCCGCACGAACAGCAGCGCCCCGACCCACCCTGCTCGCAGCGCCGCCTCGACCATCAACGGCTGCGCAGAGAAGTCCGTGTGCAGCAGCTCCTCGATCTCCGCCGCCGGTGGCAGGTTGAGGTAGAAGTACTGGGTCAGCTGGCCGGCCTTCTCCGCCACCGTCATCTGCGAGAGCAGCGCGTCCACCCGTTCGGTGATCCGGGCCTCGTCGGGTGTGTCGGGCGCGGTACCCGCCGCACGGGAGCTGGATGGGCCGCCGAGGATCCAGGCCAGCAGCTCGTCCGGACCGGCGGCCGTCATCCCCGCCCGGATCAGCAGATCGGCCTGCTCGAACCGGTCGTCCAACGGGTCGGTGACCGACGGGATCGCCACACAGCGCATGCCGGCCGCCTTGGCCGCGAGCAGCCCGGGGACGGCGTCCTCCACGACGACACAGTTCTGCGGGTCGACGCCCAGCCGCTCGGCGGCGGCGAGGAACACATCGGGTGCCGGCTTACCGGCCGTCACCTCGTCCACCGACACCCGAACCTGAATGTGGGTGTCCAGACCGATCGCCAGCAGTGCGGCGTCGATGGCGGCGCGGGAGGACCCGGACGCGACCGCCATCGGCACGCCGGCGGCGGCGAGCCCGCGGACCAGGTCGGTGGTGGCCGCGAAGCCGACGAGGGTGGGGGCGAGTTCCAGGTACGCGGCGACCTTGCGGGCCGCCAGCTCGCCGAGGTCGACATCGAGCCCGAACGCGTCCGCCAATGCGGCCAGCACTTCGGTTCCACCCAGGCCGACGAACGGAAGCTTGCGCTCGGGGGTCAGGGCCACGCCGTGCTCGGCGAAGGCGATCCGCTCCGCCTCCAGCAGCAACGGTTCGCTGTCGACCAACACGCCGTCGAGGTCCCAGATCACCGCCCCGTCGAACCGTTCGGCAGGTCTGGATCCGGTGATGTCGTGCACGGCCCCTCCGCTGTTCCATCCGTTGACGAGGCCGTTGGGTGACGGCACGCGCAATCATCGATGCCGAGCGTCCGACGCGCCCGATGTGACGGCACGCAGGCCATCCACACCGACCGGATCGACCGGCGTCATCCGCAGGGCAGGGTTGCCGCCGACCACGCGCCGTCCCCGAAGTGAAGATCATCCAGGAGTGGTGGCCGAGAATCGCTGCAGCACGACGACCGGGATCTCCCGGACAGTCCTTTCCTGGTAGCGATCGTAATCGGGCCAGACCTGGACCATCTCGGCCCACATCGCCGGCTTCTCCTCCGGCGCCGCTACCCGGGCACGGGCGGGGAAGCGATCGCCCTTGACCTGGACCGAGACCTGCGGGTCGGCCTCCAGATTGCGGAACCAGGCCGGCGGCTCGTCGCTGCCACCTTTGGAGGCGACCACCAGGTAGTCGTTTCCGTAGGGGCGGAAGATCAGCGCGTGGGACCGTTCGGGGCCGGACTTGCGACCCCTGGTGAACAGGATGAGAATCGTCGTCCCGCGACGCCAGTGATAGCCGTCCTCGCCGTCGGTGTCCAGGTAGCGCTCGACATGCGGGCGGCCGTGCAGTTCAGGGGCAGCGGACATACGTCGACACTACGTCCAGCAATCTGAGTGCAGGCATTCGCGACCCTCCGGCATCCGGCGTCCCGCCTCCCGTCGTTGATCATGGCGGCCAGTCGCAGACAGGCGGGCCAGATCCTCGACACGCCGACGGCAGCCACGGCAATGAGCTGATTCCCTATGGATCTTGCGTTGTCAAGGGTTTCGCTTGGTCGGGCTGCGCGCATTGTCTGGGCCCGGCTCCTCCCGCGTCAGTCAAGGTGCTGCGCATCGCTGCTCGACGGCCTGCGGTGGCCCCGGCCGCTCTGCTCGTCGCGGTCCCGGTCGTCGGCCGCGGCGTCACCCGCGGTCAACAGCAGCAGCGCCGCGGTTCCGGCGACCAGCGTCGTCAACCATCACGCACGCACGGGTAAGCCCCCATCATCCGCGGGCCACCGAGGATCGGAGTTGTTCCAGGCGTGGGGCGAGGTGGACCGGTCACATCGCACCCGCAGCGTCGAGATCGCCGGCGACCTTCGGATCCGAGCAGCGGACAACTGTCGGTCAGGTCACCCGGCCGGTAATCGTGCGGATCACATGCGCTCCCTGCTTGGAGATGGAAACGGCGCCCGAGGCGGTGATGACGAAGAACTGATGAGTTGTGGTGAACAAGATGCCCGCACTACCGCTGCCGACGACCCGATACCGATTCGGGATCGTCCAGTAGAACTGACCGAACTCGAACGGCGGCGGCAAATTGCGCAACCACAGCGTGTCCACCCAACCGTTCGCGTTGTCAATGAGCGCGAAATCCCGGCCCGGATTGTGGCCGGTGTCGGCCGCTGCAAGCCGACTGAAGTATCCGGTCACGCCGTCACCCTCGGCCTGCGGCATTTCGAGCCACTGCACGCGTGCGAACGAGACGTCGATGGGGTACAACCGCACCCTCGCCCGCATCGCAGCGCCCGCTGTTCCGTCCACCGGCAACGCATCGCCGCCGGCCAGCGTGGTGCTGATCCTGGTCAGCCGTATCGATTCCGGGGGCACGACGGTGAGCAGGAGCTGAACGTTCACGCCACCTGGTTGCCGCACCGTGATCGTCACCGCGCCACCGGTCTCGGGTGCCGTCCAAATGGTCCGGCGAGTCTTCGTCACCCGAGGATCGTCCGTCGAAGCCTGTGCCCACACCGGATCGGCCGCCATCTGGCCGGCAGTCGCCGACCACAGGCCTCGTCTGGGCACGCGCAGGTAGACCCGCTCTCCGGGGCCGATTCGAGAGCGCGACCTTGGCCCCCTGTCGGGTGCCCGGACCTCCGATGTCGAACGGATTGACCCGCCGGCCGAGACCGGCGCAGCCACCATCGGCCGGATTGCGGTGGCCGGGCCACCCGACGCGGATCCGCCCGCCAAGACAACCGCACGGCAGGCGGCCGCGTTGCCACAGGTCCGCTGCAGCGCAAGCAGCTGTCCCCGCGGACCGGACGGGGGGTAGGTCGCCGCGACCAATGACTCCGAACCCCGCCCGGCACCGCCGCCGGATTCTCGGCGTCGCCTGAGACTGAGCGTCCCCACCTTCACCATGTTAAGGGAGTCGGCAAGCCGCAATCTGCCCGGCAATGGCGCAGGACACCGCCGGCGACCGACCGCGTGCCGACCGCGCATGGGCTCCGCTCCGGTCATCTGGCGATGGACGGGCGGGTGGCCGACCTTGGACGTGGTGATCACTGACGACGGCCTGACGGAACGGACCGGCGGAGCATCAGCGAGCTCGAGGTGGACCCGCAGATCGCCGCCGTCGAACCCGATATGAGCTGCGCCGAAGGGTTGTTTGTTGGTGTCGATGTCGTGCGCGCAGTCGACCGGGGGACTTTCCGGTCGGGATGGACCGGCGCCGCGCCGATGCGGCCGAGCAGGCGTTGGACCCGGTGCCCGCGCCGGCGTCGACGACCATCGGGCGGCTGGTGAAGCGTTTCACGCCAACGCATCTGGCCCAGATCGAGAACGGGATCGGGTGACAAATGCCCCTGGGTGCCGCGCCCACGGGTGTCAGTGGCCCGATCCGGGTCGATGCGGCCGGACATGCCGGGTCCTGATGACGCCGGACGCTTGGTGATGATGCAGCCACCGTCAGGTCCGCGGGCGTCGGCCGCCGTCGGCGGCGGCCGTGAGTGCGCGGTTGATCGGGGCGCTGATGCGCAGATAGAGCACAAGCCAGACCACGAGCAGCACGAATGCGACGCCGGCGCATGTCGAGGCGAATGGACGGCCACCGAGCGCCGCGAACACGGATGCAATCAGGGCGCCCAGGAGACCGAGGATCCCGGGGAGCGGCAAACGCCGGTCGCCGAAGCGGTGCACATTTCCAACTACCATCGTCAGTGGGGCGTCGTCCACGCGAGCGAGAGCGGGTCGTAGGACGAGCGCGCAGAATACGTCCGTTCCATAACCACGCCAGCGCCCGTCACAGCGATGAGCGCGGCGATCTGCGCGATCATTGGGCACCTGCCGCCGGGCGATCACCCGGCACCGGAATGGCTCCGATCTGCTGGAACACTTCGAGCGCGTTCAGCTCGTCCCAGTGCTCTACGAAAAGGCCGTCTTCGACACGCCAGATATCAATCGTGCGCATCTCCACCCTGTTGTTACTGGCCGGAACGCCCATCAAGTCACCAGCGTGAGTTCCGCGATAGATGAAGCGGCCCACCGCGCGATCACCTGAGGCGACGAAGTCCTCCATCGTGACAGTCAGATCAGGCAAGGCGGCGAAGAACGCGGTCCAGAAAGCGCGGTTCGCCTCACGCCCGTCCGCGACGAACGCATTGTGGTTGATGTAGTTCTCGGCCACGATCTGGTCCACGAGGATTGGGTTGTGTGTGTTCAACATCGTGATGTAGGTGTCTGCGAGGTTGCGGGCGATGACGTCCATGTCGAACTCCTTGACTGTGCGACGCGTTGGTCGATGTACGGTGGTGCTAGCAACGCTAACCCACCAGGCAGTCAAGTCAATAGCGCTGCTAGTAGATCTATCGGTGCTATCCTCGTCTATGACCATCGGCGACCGCGTTGTCCGTGATCGTGAGGCCCGGCGCGCACTGATCGTCGCGACCGCACGCGAATTGGCCGAGAAGGAAGGTTGGGACGCGGTCACAACGCGCCGGCTGTCCAACGAGATCGAGTACAGCCAGCCTGTGCTCTACAAGCACTTCAGCTCGATGGAAGACATCGTCGCGGCAGTCGCGCTGGAGGGCTTCCACGAACTCTCCGAAGTGCTCGGTGCGGCTCGCCGGAACGCGGCTGAACCGCTCGAAGTGCTGCGCAACGTCGCCCACTCTTACGGCGCATATGCCGCTGAGAATCCTGCGCTCTACGATGCGATGTTCACGCGCACTTCCCCGCTACGGTTCGGAGGCGGCACCAGCGTCGCGCCGCTGGCGGCTGCATTCGGCGCACTGCGTGATGCGGTCGCCGCCGCCCTCCACGAGGAGGACGTCGATACCGCCACCGAGGTGCTCTGGGCGGCCCTGCACGGACTGACCACGCTCGGGCGAAACGGCCGGTTGCGCCATGACCTGGAAATGGCTCGCATCGACTTCTTGGTTGGCCAGTTCGTTGTGGCTCACTCGCGCGGACCGGTCATTGCGACGGCATCCGCGCCGCATCCGGCGACATGACACCCGCGCGGCTCATCCGCGCGAGGTGCATCAGGCCCGGCCCCAGGTGATGGCGTGCATCGGGGTGATGGAAGCCGACCCTAGATCGGTGAAGCCGTGACGCGACAGCAGCGCGTCGTACGCCGCTCGCGGCAGCAACTGGTCGTCGATCTGCGCCTCGAAGAACTGGATCGCAGACATGATTCGCCCCGGGACGCTGCGGAGTCCCTCGTCTGTGTCCGGGAACGGGAAATCGGAGATGACGAACCAGCCACCCGGTTCCAGGCCGCGACCGACGTTGTCGGTGGCCCGGTCGATGTCCCGGCACTCGTGCATCGAGATGCTGTTGATCACAACCCGGGCCGGCGGGATCAGCGACATGTCTTCCAGCGGGCTGCACACCAGATCCACCCGGTCGGCCAGACCGGCCTCGGCGACCCGCGTTCGAGCCAGCTCGATCGAATGCGGGTCGCCGTCCACCCCCACCACCGTGCATCGCGGGTAGGACCGGGCGAGTTTGACCACCCCGATGCCGGCCCCGCAGGCGGTGTCCAGCACCCGGCATTCGGCCTCCAACTCGGCGGCCAGGCCGGGCACCCGGGACAGGCCGGCGGGCACCAGTCTGGTGTAGAACGGCGTGCCGGTCCCGGACACCGGCACCGGCGACCCCTTCCAATTCATAATCTGTATCCACTGTCCACGCTGGCCGGCACCTCACGGCCGACACTCACCACGGTGAGCTGACGCCCGGCCCCCCCTTGCAGTTGATCATGGGGGCCTGCCGGCAACACGCCGACCGAGTTGGGGACACGCCGATAGTGCTCCGGCAGAACATCATGATCAACAGCGATGGGGGGCGGGGTCAACAGCGATGGGGGGCGGGGTCAACAGCGATGGGCGCCGGGGGCGTCGATCCGCGCCGGGTCGATGATCAAGAATGTTCGGATGTCCGCTGCCTACGACGTCGAATCCTGGAGCGAGCTCATGGTGGCCGTGGTCGGCGCCATGGCCGCCCTGGCCGGCCTGTTCTTCGTCGCCCTGTCCATCAACGTCGACGAGATCGTCCGCCTGCGCCGACTGCCCGGCCGGGCCGCGGCCACCGTGGCGATGCTGGTCATCCTGCTGCTGGCCGGCATCGTCGCGTTGATCCCGGGCCAGCCGATCTGGCTCCTCGGCGCGGAGATCGCGGCGCTCGGGCTGGGGGTGACGGTCTTCAGCACGTTCGCGATGCGGCCCCGCGAGGACGATGACCCCAAACTCAACTCGTTCAAGTACCGGATCCAGCCGCTACTGATCATGCTGGTGCCGTGCGCGTTGCTGATCATCGCCGGTGTCAGCCTGGCCGCCGAGGCCGGAGGTGGCCTGTACTGGCTGGCCGCGACGTTTGTGACGGGCACCTTCGCCTGCATGACGAATGCCTGGGTGCTCCTGGTGGAGATCAAGCGCTGACGACTGCAGGCCCGACCCCGCTTGTCCCAGCACTAAAGTTGATCATGGAGGACACGCCCCTAAAACCGAGTTCTGAGGGCGAGTTGTCCATGATCAACTTCGGTACAGAGGCATACCGAGGGTCGGGTCAGTGCATGACCGCCGGCGCGGCCGGCTGGTCAGCGTCCTGCGGGGCCTTGCGGGGCAGCATGAACGCCGGGATCAACGTGAGAGCCAGGATGATCAGCGCCACCCAGAAGGTGGTGCCGAACGCCTCGGCCATCTGCGCAGGCACTTCCGTCGGGAGCTGCGCAAGGGTGTCCGGCGGCACGGTGGCGGCCAGCGATGGGTCGGCCTGGAGCGCAGCGGCGGTCTGCACCGCCGGCTTGTTCAGCAGCTGGTTGGTCAGGATCACCGACATCACCGCGGTGCCGATGGAGGCCGCTGACTGCTGGACGATGTTCATCAGCGTCGACCCACGGGCGACCTCGGCGTGCCGCAGCGTGGCCAGCGCGGCGGTCATGATCGGCATCATCGTCATGCCCATGCCCAGACCGTTCACGAACAGCGCGCCGAGCAGCAGCGGGATCGGCGTGGTCGAGGTGATCTGGGTGAACACGCTCATGCCGATCAGGATCAGAATCAGGCCGCTGATGACGAACCTGCCCGGGCCCATCTTGTCGGTCAGCCGGCCGGCGACCGGCATGGTCAGCATCGCGCCGAGCCCCTGCGGGGCAAGCAGCAGCCCTGCGGCCAGCGTGCTTTCGCCGCGCACCTGGATGAAGTAGGTCGGCAGCAGCAGCATCGCGCCGAAGAACGCGATCGCGAACAGCGACATGGTGATGACCGAGACGGACAGCTGCCTGCGCTTGAACAGGTGCAGGTCGATCAGCGGGTGGTCCTGGCGGCGCAGCGCGTGGAACACGAACCCGGTCATCAGCAGCAGGCCGATGATCATCGGGATGAGCACCTTGGCCGAGGCGAAGGTACCTTCCCCCGGGATGGTGGACACCCCGTAGAGGAACAGGGCCAGTCCCGGGGAGAGCAGCAGCATGCCGACGAAGTCGAAGGACTCCGACGGCGACGGCTCGTCCTTGGCCAGCACCCGCCAGGCGGCGATCAGCGCGACGATGCCGATCGGCACGTTGATGAAGAAGATCCAGTGCCAGCTGGCGGTCTCGATGAGCCAACCACCCAGGATCGGACCGAAGATCGGGCCGAGCAGCATCGGCACGCCCAGCACGGCCATCACCCGGCCGATCCGGTGCGGGCCGGCGGCGTGGGTCATGATCGTCATGCCCAGCGGCATCAGCATGCCGCCGCCCAGTCCCTGCAAGACCCGGAAGGCAATCAGGGATTCGATGCTCCAGGCCAGGCCGCAGGCGATCGAGCCGAGCAGGAACAGGGTCAGCGCCAGCATGTAGAGACGCTTGGTGCCGAACCGGTCGGCGGCCCACCCG
Source organism: Nakamurella sp. (assembly GCA_036524715.1). Taxonomy (GTDB): domain Bacteria; phylum Actinomycetota; class Actinomycetes; order Mycobacteriales; family Nakamurellaceae; genus Nakamurella. Next base: position 10,044 of record DATDBV010000681.1, read on the forward strand.
GTGAGCGGGATGACGGTGGCCAGAGCCAGCGTGTAACCCGTCATCGTCCAGGCGACGGTGGCGTAGCTGGCGTCGAATTCGGTCTGGAAGGTGGGCAGGGCGACGCTGACGACGGTCATGTCCAGGATCGACATGATCGCGCCGAGCACGACGACGCCGGCGATCCGCCAGACGGTGCCGTCCAGCTTGTCGTCGTCGGGTGCCATGGTGAACGCCGTTGGGGTCGCGCTCTCGGTCAGGCCGGGCGGTGAACCGCCGCGATCGGACCCGGGTTCCGGGGCCGCATGCTTACTCATGTCGCCGCCATTCCGGTGCACCTCGTGAGCTCGGTCGCCCCGCGAAGGGCGCCGCCTCTGTGCTGACGATTCGCTCGCTGTCGCTCGCTCATACAGGGATCTCCTAACGGTGCTCGTGCGGTTTCTCGGTCGGTGATTCAGCCGGTGATTCAGCCGGTGACGTCGAGGCTTCCCAGTGCCCCCGGCCGGTGCAACCGAATTTCGTGACGATCGGCCGGATCGCGTCGATCAAACGGCGGGCGTCCTGCTCGTCCACACCGGCGAGCAGGTCGAGGGCGAACCGTCGTTGGTCGTCCTTGACGGTGGCGATCAGGTCGAATCCCGCTGCGGTCAACGAGATCCGCTTGATCCGCCGGTCGAGTTCGTCCTCGACCCGGCCGACCAGGCCGGTGCGCACCAGCTGGTCGACATTGCGCCCGGCCGCCGCCACCGAGAGGCCGAGCCGGCCGGCGATCTGGTGGATCGGTGCCGGCTCGGGCTGCTGCACCAGGGTCAGCAACGTCCGCATCTGCGAGAACGTGAGGTCGGCGGCGAGCATCGCCTCCAGCCCCGCGCTCTGGGCCCCGCAGTGCAGGCGGCCGATGAACGCCTCCAAGACGTCCAGCAGCTCCTCAGCGCTCGTCGCGGTCACGCCGAATAAGCTATCACGCGCGCAACTATTGCCCAAAGTAGCGCATAGGGATCGGAGGCCACGACGGTCCGACCGGAAGGCCGTGCCGTAATCATCGCCCGCCGCGGTGGCATGCCTCACATGGCACTCAATTTCATTGCGCTGAGACCCAGTGTCATCCAGGATATGACCATCGACCTTCGCTTCCACCGAACGAATCCGAAGCCCGGCCACTCAACGATGAGGAACGATCCATGCCCGAGATCGACGTCAGCGCCGCCCTGGATACCGACTACTACGCGGTGTTCGCCGATGTTCCCGAGGCCGACCGGCTCTTCTGGAAGCGGGCCCGTGCCTTCGCCGACGACACGCTCGACGAGGTGAACGAGGCCTGGGACAAGGCCGAGTACCCGGTCCACCTGGCCCGCCGGCTGGGCGAGCTGGACCTGCTGACCGACGGCGTGGCGGGACCGGGTCTCACCGCGATGTCGCCGCTGGCCGCCGGTCTGGTCAACATGGAGATCTCCCGTGGCGACGGGTCGATGGGCACCGTCATCGCCGTCCAGGGCGGCCTGGCCCTGCGGTCCATCGCCTACTTCGGCAGCGACGAGCAGAAGGCGACCTGGCTGGTCCCCCTGGCGCGTGGCGCGAAACTGGGCGCCTTTGCGCTGACCGAGCCGGCGCACGGATCGGACTCGGTGGCCCTGGAGACCACCGCGGTCCGCGACGGCGACTCCTGGGTGATCAACGGCGAGAAGAAGTGGATCGGCAACGGATCCGTCGGCGACGTCACCGTGGTCTGGGCCCGGGACGAGGAGAACCACGTTCGTGGCTTCCTGGTCGAACAGTCCACCCCGGGCTACCGCGCCGAGACGATCCGGGGCAAGGCCTCGCTGCGGGCGATCCATCAGGCGCACATCACCCTGACCGACGTGCGGGTGCCACTGGACGCCGTGCTGCCCGGCACGCACAGCTTCAAGGACGCCGCCAAGGTGTTGCTGGCCACCCGGCTCGGCGTCGCCTGGGCCGCGCTGGGTCACGCCACGGCGGTGTTCGAGGCCTCGCTGACCTACGCCAACGAGCGGGTGCAGTTCGGCAAGACGCTCGCGTCATTCCAGCTGGTCCAGGAGCGCCTGACCCGGATGCTGGCCACCCTGACCACGATGCAGCTGACCTGCCGGCACCTGGCGGCACTGGACCAGGCCGGCACCCTGACCCCCACCCAGGCCGCGCTGGCCAAATACACCAACACCCGCGGCGCCCGCGAGATGGCGGCCATCGCCCGGGATTTGCTGGGCGGCAACGGCATCCTGCTGGAGAATCACGTCATCCGGCACATGGCCGACATCGAGTCCCTGCACACCTACGAGGGCACCGAGAGCATCCAGGCCCTGCTCATCGGCCGCGATCTCACCGGAATCAGCGCGTTCGCCTGAGCCGAATTCCCCGGCAGCCCACCCTTCGGCCGCCGCTGACCCGCCGCCGGCGCTGATCAAACCCCTGGTGACCGAAATATCCCCATGGATCCATTTGTGCAGAGCCCGTCCCGACACTCCACTGATCCAAGACTCGTTCTCGGCGCCGTTTTGTCCGATTCCGTGGGTTTTCGATCAGCGCACCCCACGAGGCCGGACGGCGACGTCACCGGTGGCCCGCACCGCCCGGTTCAAGCCGAAGGACGGCCCTCTGGGTCGACACGCTGATCAACTCGGCGAAAGTGCGCCCGATTTATACGAATCGGCGCCGAGTTGATCAGCCTCGCCCGCGCAAGCCATGTGACGCACGTGAATGCTGTCAACCACTTCATCCGCGCGAA
>DATDBV010000682.1:0-3248 GCA_036524715.1 Nakamurella sp.
CTGTCTGCTGCAGAACCCGCTGTTCTCCGGCGAGTCCGCGGTGGGCGCCTACCTGCCGGTCGACGACGTGGCCATCGCGGTGGCCGTGACCTATCAGCCGGGCGCGTTCGACTCGACCACCGGCAACTACACCAATGAGGCTGACCAGCTCTGGCGCGAGGTCGCGGTGAAGGTGGTCCCGGACAACCCGCCGCCGATCAGGAACGGCTGACCGGTGGTCTCGATGATCGGCACGATGACTCCGCTATGAAGGGAAGAACATGAAGCGCACCACCCTGGCGACCGCTCTGCTGGTCGCCGGAGCGGTCGGCCTGGTCGGTTGCACGGCGGGTTGCGCTGATCAAAGACCCACCAAACCGGACGAAACGGCGCCGGAAATGGGTTTTCGATCAGCGCAACGTCAGGGCGCGCCGGTCCAAGTAGGTGTATGGCGCATTTTCGGGTCGACTCGTTTTCGACTGGTCAGCGCGGTGGGTCAACGGCGACCGAAGCGAAGGTTTCCGCCATATGCACGATCGTTCGACTGAACCGCGAGGGTGGCTCGGCGGGCGATGCTCCGAGCGGGCTCACCTCGCCACGTACGCAACCGACCTACGCCCCCAAGGCGGCCAGGCGATCAGGACGGACACCGACTCGTGGAGTAAGTCACAACCAGGGGGAGCACCCAGGCCCGCGGTGGTAGCAATGAGCAGCACAGGATGTGTCGTCCTCCCAGGAGCGCGGCGCACCGTGCACCGGTCGGAGCAAAGGAGCAGCCGATGTCAACTCGCCCCGCCCTGCCCACCGGCCGGAGGCCCGTCGCCATCCCGGACCTGTTCGAGATGAAGCGCAGCGGCCGCAAGATCGTCATGGTGACCGCCTACGACCATCCCAGCGCGCTGGCCGCGGAGGCCGCCGACGTGGACATGGTGCTGGTCGGCGACTCCGGCGCGATGACCGTGCTGGGCCACCCCAGCACCGTCGAGGTCACCGTCGAGGAGATGCTGGTGCTGACCAAGGCCACCCGCCGCGGCATCATCCACGCCATGCTGGTCGGCGACCTGCCGTTCGGGTCCTACGAACTCAGCGACGAGCAGGCGATCGCCACCGCGGTCCGGTTCGTCAAGGAGGGCGGGGTCGACGCGGTGAAACTCGAACGCGGCGACCCGGATTCGGTCAGCCGGGCGCGCGCGATCGTCTCCGCGGGGGTGCCGGTGGTCGGGCATGTCGGGCTCACCCCGCAATCGGCGACCGCACTGGGCGGCTACCGCGCGCAGGGCCGCAGCGCCGAATCGGCCGTCCGGATCACCGACGGTCTGCTCGCCCTGCAGGACGCCGGCTGCTGCTGCATCGTGCTGGAGGCGGTGCCCAACGCGCTGACCGCGGAGATCATGCCGCTGACCACGGTGCCGATCATCGGCATCGGCGCCGGCCCGGCCACGGACGGCCAGGTGCTGGTCTTCCACGACCTGCTCGGCATCCGAGAGGGCAAGGGGGCCAAGTTCGTCCGCCGGTACGCCGACCTGCTGGACGCGATGGCCGACGGCGTCGCCGACTATGCCCGGGAGGTCCGGGACGGCTCCTTCCCGGCCGCCGAGCACGCGTACGGCATCGACGAGACGGAGCTGGCCCGGTTCCGCGAACTCCGCGCCGGGGGCGCACGGTCGTGAGCGAGGCTTGCCGAGCGAACTCTCGGCACAGGCGTCGGCGCCGCGTGCGGATGGCCGAGCGTGTGAGGCGATCCGCAGAGGGGGTGGCGTGACCGCGGAGGAGTTCGACCCGGCGGCCGTCGTCGACCTCACCGCGCAGCTGGTCCGGCTGCGCACCGTGCACGACGGTGGCGGCGATGTGGAGCGGCCCGCGGTCGACCTGCTCGCCGCTCTCATGCGCGACTATGGCTGGGACGTCGACGTCGTCGAGGCCGCCCCCGGCCGGCACTCCGTGGTCGGCGTGGTCGAGGGCGAGCACCCGGGGCGCACGCTGATGTTCGAGGGGCACGTCGACGTCGTCACCGAAGGCGACCCGGCCGCCTGGTCGTTCGACCCCTACGCCGGTGACGTCGTCGACAGTGGGGCCGGCGAGCGGCTGCGCGGCCGGGGGAGTGCGGACATGAAGTCCGGCGTCGCGGCCATGGTGCACGCCGCGCGGGCGGTCCAGTTGGGCGGCTTCCCCGGCCGGATCGTCGTCGGCGTGCTGGCCGACGAGGAGGGAATGATGCTGGGGGCCAAGCGGTTCGCCGCCGATCTGATCACGGGCGCGGTGCCCGGGGTCGACCGCATCGACGGGGTCATCGTGTGCGAGCCCGAGGGTGGCGAGGTGTGCCCGGTGGCCAAGGGCGCGCTGCGCCTGGCGATCACCTTCACCGGGGCGATGGCCCACGGGGCGATGCCCTGGATGGGTCGAAATCCGTTGCCGGCCATCGGGTCCATGCTCGGTGCGATCGCCGACACGCAGCTATTGCTGCGCAGCGAGCACGGCGACCACCCTCTGCTCGGCCCGATCTGCCTCACTCCGACCGTGCTGCGGGCCGGCGACCCGGACCAGATCAACGTCATGCCGTCCACCGCGACGGTGTCGGTGGACGTCCGAACCATCCCGGCCGTCGACCACGCCGGGTTAATGAGCGATCTGGCCGACACCACGCGACGGATCGCCGACGAGAATCGATTGACCGCTGAATTGACGGTGATCGACGACCGTCCACCGGTGAACACCCCGGTCGATCATCCGGTGGTGCAGGCGATGATCGCCGGCCACCGGGCGGCCACCGGGCGGGCGGCGACGATCGGCGGAGTGCCCGGCGCCACCGACGGCACCATCCTCACCCGCGACGCCGCCCTGGCCACCGTCGTCTACGGTCCGGGCGGCAAGTGGATCGCCCACCAGGCCGACGAGTACGTCGAGGTCGAGGAGATCCTCACCTGCACCCGCGCCTACATCGCCGCGGCCCGGCACTTCCTCGGAGCGAAACGATGAACCCAGGAAGCCACAACGCGCTGATCGACGTCGCCGGCATCCGGGTCGGCCACCACACCGCCATCGGCAACGGATTCCTGACCGGCACCACGGTCATCCTCGGACCCGACGACGGCATGGTGGCGAGCGTCGACGTCCGCGGCGGCGGACCTGCCACCAGGGAGACCGACCTGCTCGGGCCGACCGCCTCGGTCGAGCGCGTGCACGCCGTCGTGCTGTCCGGCGGCAGCGCGTTCGGCCTGTCCGCCGGCACCGGCGTGATGGACCGGTTGGCGGCCCGCCGGATCGGCCTG
>DATDBV010000683.1:0-6116 GCA_036524715.1 Nakamurella sp.
CCTCGCGACCGAATTGGCGGCGCGTGAGCCCCCGGATCCCAGCCGGTCACCCTCCGCCGACTACGGCGACGGGCGGGACAACGCCGCCGGGCCGGCGCCGGCGGACAACACCGCGTCCAGCAGACCGGGGAAGCGGCGGTCGATCTCGTCGCGACGCAGGGAGATCGTTCGCCGGCGACCGTCCGGCAGGCTTCGGATGAGCCCGGCCTCGCGCAGGGTCTTCAGGTGGTGGGAGAACGTCGACTTCGGCACATCGGGTCCCGTCGCCTGACACTGGGCGACCGACAACTCCCCCTGGGCGGCAAGCTCGCGGACCAGGTCGAGCCGCGCGGGGTCGCTCAGCGCGAACAGCACCTGCGGCAGCTGCACATCCTGCAGATCGGGATGCGGCAACTCGCGTGCGGTCGCGGACGGGGTGGTGGACAAATCAGTTCGACTTTCTTGGAACAATCGCGACGGTCGCCCGGTTGCAACCGTTCGACACAACTCGAACGGTAGGAGCCTCTCATGACAACGCTGCCGGCCACGTCAACCTTCCCGACCGACACCCCGACAGACACCCCGATCCTCACCGCCCGTCCGCGCCGGATCGGGCGGCCGCTGGCCCGGCCCGTGGCCTTCTGGCTGGTCACCGCCACCACCGCGACCCTGCTGGCGGCGTCGAGTGCGCCGAGTCCGCTGTATCAGGTCTATCAGGCCCAGTTCGGGTTCTCCGCGGTCACGCTGACCGCCATCTTCTCGGTCTACGTGCTCGCCCTGTTGCTGAGTCTGCTGACGATCGGACGGCTCTCCGACTATGTGGGCCGCCGGCCGGTGCTGGCCGTCGCGTTGATCGTCGAGGCCGCGTCGATGGCGGTCTTCCTCGCCGCGGACGGGACGGGGGCGCTGTTCGCGGCGCGGGCGGTCCAAGGACTGGCCACCGGAGCGGCCGTCGGGGTGCTCGGCGCCTACCTGCTCGACCTGCAGCCGACGGACGGTTCGCGGCTGGGTTCGCTGGTGAACAGCGCGGCCGCCACGGGCGGCCTCGGCCTGGGCGCGGTGCTGGCCGGGGTGCTGATCCAGTACGCACCGCAGCCGACCCGACTCGTCTTCGATGTGTTCGTCGCCGCGTTCGTGCTGCTGGCCGTGGCGACGGCGCTGCTGCCGGAGACGGTCCGGCGGCAGCCGGGGGCACGCGCCGCGCTGCGCCCGCGGGTGTACGTGCCGCCGGCGGCCCGGCGGGCGTTCCTGCGTGCCACGCCGACCATGGCGTCGACGTGGATGCTGGGTGGGCTCATGCTCTCCGTCGGCGGCTCACTGCTGGCCGCGACCTTCCACCAGGACAACCACGCGATCGTCGGGTTGATCCTGGGCGTCTTCGCGGGCTCGGCGGCCCTCGCCTCGGTGCTGCTCCGCAACCGCTCGGCGGAGGCGATGACGATGATCGGGACCGTCCTGCTGCTGGTCGGCGCCGGCTCACTGGTGCTGTCGGTCGCCGTGTCGTCCCTCGCGGTCTTCGTGCTCGGCACCACGATCGCCGGAACGGGTTTCGGTCCGACGTTCCTCGGGGCGTTCCGGTCGGTCAGTCAACTCGCGACGGTGCACGAGCGGGCCGCATTGATCTCCGCGATCTACGTCGTCAGCTACCTCGCGTTCAGCGTGCCCGCGGTGGTCGCCGGCGTCCTGATCTCGGCGGTCGGCCTGCACGCCACCGCGCTCGGCTACGCAGCGGTGGTGGCCGCCGTCGCCGCCGGCACCCTGATCGATCAGGTCCTCGCCGGGCGGCGAATTCGACGCGCCGGGTAGGCCACCTGCCGGTGCCGGACGATCACGGTCAGCCGACCGTCGATGGGTCGAGGGCGCGGTCGGGGTCCAGCACCCCGACCGCGTCATCCCGGGTGAGCTTCTTGCCCTTCGCGTAGTGATCCTCGAACCGCTCCCCGAGCTCGCCCCGTAGCCGCTGGGACAGCCGCAGCACCATGGGGTCGCCGGCATCGTCGCTTCCGCGGAGCCGGGCGGACGCACCCAGCAGCATCGCCGACCGCTCCGACGCTCCGGTGCCGGCCGCGACCCAGGCCACCGCCACGCCGATCGTCGCGATCACCGGGCGGTCCTCGGTGGCGAGGGCGATCGGATATCCGGCCCGCACGTCGCACCGGGCCTGATCGATTTCGCCTGCGTGGACGGCGACGATCGCGGTGACGCCGCTGATCATGGCCTGCGCGTGTCCCTGCATGACATCGAGGCCCCGGTGCTCCTGGTTTGCGCGCAACGTGGCCGCGAGGTGCTGCGCCCCGGGCAGGTCCCCGCGCAGCAGCCGGATCATCACCTGCAGGCCGGCGGAGAACAGTTCCCGGTCGAACCCCTGCGCGCGGGTCTCCAGGTCGCCGCGCACCTGGTCGAGCAGCGCCGACGCCCGTTCCAGATCGCCGGTCCGCATGAGCAGGCCCGCCAGCCGCAGGCGCGTCATCGCCTCGTCGTCGGAGGACCCCAGTTCGCCGGCCAGGGTCAGGGCCCGCTCGTAGTCGGCGATGCCGCCGGCGGCGTCCCCGTCCATCGCCCGCAGGTTGCCGCGGGCCGCCAGCACGGACGACTCACCCCACCGATCCCCGATCACCTCGAAACCGGCCAGCGCGACGTCGATGTCGGCACGCAGGTCGTCGAGCCGGCCCTCGTTCTCGGCGAACAACCCCCGCCCCATGGCCTGCGCCGCAACCGACCAGGGGTCGGCGGTCACCCAGTCGGCCGTCATCGCCCGCCCGGCGATGTCGGCGTCGTTCCCGAACAGCGCCAGGATCGTCGGCAGCAGGGCGAAGCCGGAGTTCGGTGGTGGCCCACCGGACAACAGACCGGCGGCCAAGCGGCAGCTCTCGGCCCGGAACTCCGTCAGCTGGGCCCTGGATCCCACCCCCGCGAACGCGTCGAACGTGGCCAGCATCGCCTCGGCCCAGGTCCGATGCGGATGATCGAGCCCCGACGTGGCCGCCAGCGCCACGGCGATCGACGTCGACGCCTCGGCCACCGCCCCGGTCATCTGCCAGTACCAGGCCATGTCCAACGCCAGGTCCAGGCTCGCCTGGCGTTCCGCCGGATCACCGGAATCCGCCAGGTACCGCAGCGCGGCCCCGATGTTGTCCCGCTCGTCATTCAGGGTGGCGATCGCGGGCAACTGGTCGGCCGTCCGCAGCAGTGGGTCCATCTCGTGCGCGAGCGCGGCATAGAACCGGGCGTGGGCGGCCCGGGCGGCTTCGGCCTCGTCACGTTCGGCCAGCCGCTCGACGCCGTACTCGCGGATCGTCTCCAGCATCCGGTACCGGGCAGTCGGCCCGTCGATGACCGTCAGCAGCGACTTGTCGACGAGAGCGAGCACCAGGTCGGCGATGTCGTCGGCCGGCAGCCGGTCGTCGGCGCACACCACGCCCGCGGCGGTCAGGGTGGCGCCGGCCGGGAACACGGCCAGCCGTTCGGCCAGCAGCCGCTCGCCGTCACGCAACAGGTCCCAGCTCCATTCCACCACCGCCCGCAGCGTCCGGTGCCGCGGGAGCGCAGTCCGGCTGCCGCCGGTGAGCAGCCGGAACCGGTCCGACAGCCGCCTGGCGATCTCCCCGATCGGCATCACCCGCAGGCGGGCCGCCGCCAGCTCGATCGCCAGGGGCAGGCCGTCGAGCCGCCGGACGATCTCGACGACGGCGTCGACGTTCGCGTCCTGCACGTCGAATCCCGACGCCACCGCCCGCCCCCGCTCGACCAGCAGGCGCACGGCCGGGTAGTCGGCCGCGTCCGGGGCCGACGCACCGGCGGGGGGCAGGCCAAGCGGCGGCACCAGGCACAGCGCCTCGCCGACGATGCCCAGCGGTTCCCGGCTGGTGGCGAGCACTCGCAGGCCCGGGCTGCCGGCGAGCATCGCATCGACCAGCTCGGCCACCGGCTCGATCAGGTGCTCGCAGTTGTCCATCACCAGCAGGCAGTCGGCGTCGGCGAGCACCTCGAACAGGTACTCGGTGCTGTCGCGGGCGGTGCGTTCGGTGCGCCGGTCCACGGCTCGGGTGTCGAGCAGGCCGAGGGCACCGATCATCGCCGGGACGATCCCGTTCGGCTCGGTCACCGAGGCCAGCTCGATCAGCCACCCGCCGTCCGGGCGGACGGTGGCGTCGGTGGACCCGACCTCCTGGGCCAGCCGCGTCTTCCCGGCGCCGCCCGGTCCCACGATCGTCACCAGCCGTCCGTCGGCCAGCAGGTCGGTGATCCGCCGCAGCTCCGCGTCCCGGCCGATCAACCGGGTCAACGGCACCCGCAGGTTGGTCCGGCGCCGCGCCGGCTGCGGGCGCGGCGGTTCCGGCGCGACCTCGCCGCGGAGCACGGCCAGGTGCACGCCCTGGACCTCCGCACCGGGGTCGACCCCGAGCTCGCCCGCGAGCCGGTCGCGCAACCGCTCGTACACGGCCAGGGCGTCGGCCTGCCGGCCGGTGGCCGCCAGGGCGCGCATCAGCTGACCGGCCAACCGTTCCCGCATCGGATGGGCCGCCGTCAACTGCTCGAGGTCGGCGACGACGTCCGCGGCCCGGCCCAGCTGCAGCCGCGCCTCGATCAGGTCGAGCCGGGCGTCCAGCCGCAGCTCGTCCAGCCGGACCCGGGCGGAGGTGGCGTACGGGCCGTCCGCGGCATCGACGAGCGGCTCGCCCCGCCACAGGGCCAGTGCCTTCGTCAACTGCTCGTGGGCGCCGCCGGGCCGTTCCCGGGCGAGCTCCCGTCGTCCCGCGATCACCAGTTCGCCGAAGGCGGTGGCGTCGACATCGCCCGCGTCGACCATCAACCGGTAGCCGCCGGTCTCCTGTCGGATCCGGGACGCGTCACCCAGCGTCCGGCGGACGCGGGACACCAACGACTTCAGGGCGTTGGTCGGGTCCGCAGGTGGCTCACCCGGCCAAACCGCCTCGACCAGCTCGGCGATCGACACCGGATCGGGCGCATCCGCGGCGAGCCGGGTGACGAGCGCCCGCAGCCGCGACCCGGCGATGGGCACCTGCCGATCACCGGAGCGCACCTGGAGCGGACCCAGGATCCCGACCTGCACCCCACCACTGTCCCAGAGCACCGTCTGTGAGCCGAAGATCACGCGGTCGGGGGAATCTGTCACCCGGAGGAACACCCAGTTGGTCCGTTTGATTGACAGAATGATCAGAATGGCGGCGGAACGTGATTGGGTTGCTCGGGCACGGCGCATCGCGGAGGAGGAGTTGTTCCCGTCCGCCTTGGCGGTGGAGCGGTCGGATCACATCCCTCCCGAGCACCTGGACCTGCTGGCGTCCGAGGGTTTTTACGGGATCGCCGCGCCGGTCGAGCACGGCGGCCTGGGCCGCGAGCTGTTCCCGGTACTGGGCGACGTCATCGCCGCCCTGGCCGGCGGTTGCCTCACGACGACCTTCGTCTGGCTGCAACACCTGACCCCGCTGATGGCCGTGGCCTCCGTCGCCTCGCCGCGCGATCGCGAGCGGTGGCTGGCGCCGCTGGCCAGCGGGAAGGTGCGGGCCGGGTTGGCCATGGCCCATCCGGAGCTGATCCAGGTCCGCGCGGTGCCGGGTGGCTACGAGCTCACCGGCGAGTCCGCCTGGGTGACGGGATGGGGACTGATCCACGTCCTGCTGGTCGGCGGGGTGGACGAGCGGGGTCTGCTGCACTTCTTCCTGGTGGATGCGCGGGAGTCGGCGCCGTCGGAACCGCAGACCCTGGCTGTGCAGCCGACTCAGCTGATGGCCGTTCAGGCCAGTCGCACCGTGTCACTGACCTTCAACCGGCACTTCGTTCCGGCGGACCGCCTGGGGCTGACCCAGCCGTTGAACCAGTTCGTGGCCGCCGAGGCCGGCGGGTCGAGGATGAACGGCTTCCTGGCCGTGGGCGTCGCCGAGCGATGTGCCCGCCTGCTCGGGGCGGACGATCTCGAGGCCGACGTCGCCGACGCGCGGATGCGACTGCTCGACGCCACCGGCGACGAGGTGCCCGATGCCCGGGCCCAGTCGAGCCTGCTCGCCGCCCGGGCGGCCGCCCGACTGGTCGTCCGGACCGGCAGCCGCTCGGTGCTGATCGACCAGCACGCCGGACGGCTCTACCGCGAGTCAGGCTTCCTGCTCGTCTTCGGC
>DATDBV010000684.1:0-4505 GCA_036524715.1 Nakamurella sp.
CGACAGGCCTTGCGGCTGCTGGCGGTCTCGTTCTTCGCCCTGGCCGTCTACGTCGGCTTCGAGTCGGTGCGAACCCTGATCATCGGCGCCGATCCGGACACCTCCCCGGTCGGAATCGGTCTGGCGATCGCTTCGGTGATCATCATGCCGTTCCTGTCCTTTGCGCAGCGGCGAACCGGCAAGGCGCTCGGTTCCAACGCGGTGGTGGCCGATTCCACCCAGACCTTGTTGTGCACCTACCTGTCGGTCGTCCTGCTCGTCGGCCTGGTGTTGAACGCCACGCTCGGCTGGGGTTGGGCGGATCCGATCGCCGGGCTCGTCATCGCCGCGGTCGCCGTTCGCGAGGGGCGAGCCGCCTGGCGCGGCGATGGATGCTGCGCGCCGATCGGCCCCGCAGCGCAAGCAGCACAGTGCGGCTGCGATGAAACCTGCAGCGACGACTGCTGATTTGCGCTCTGCGTCCGAAGTGGGCGTCGGGGGTAGCGATCCAGTTCGGCCTCAGAGCCACCGGCGGTGCTTGAAGATCAGGTACAGGATCACGCCCATCGCGATCATCAGGACCAGGGCAAGGGGATAACCCAAGGCCCAGCCCAGTTCGGGCATGTTCTCGAAGTTCATGCCGTAGATGGTGCCGACGAGGGTGGGAGCGAACAGGATCGCGGCCCATGCGGAAATCTTCTTGACCTCTTCGTTCTGGGCCAGGCTGGCCTCGGTGAGGGACTGCATCTCCGCGTTCTGCTGTTGGGTGACCAGGGTGGCGTTCACGGTGAGCGCATTCTGCAGGAGTTGACGGAACGCGTCACCTCGTTCGACGACTCGGATGACGTGGTCGGCGACGTCCCGCAGGTAGCGTTGCAGTTCCGCGTCCACACCGTACTTTTCGAACCCGCGGGTCAGCGCGGCGAGCATACCGGGAAGGGGTTGGGTGGCCCGCTGGAATTCGATGACTTCCCGGAACAGTTCGTAGATCCGACGCGCGACGGCGGGGTCACCGGCGAACAGTTGGTCCTCGATCTCGTCGATGTCATTTTCCAGACCTGCCACCACGGGCGCGTATTCGTCGACCACCTGGTCCAGGACCGTGTACAGGATTGCCTCCGGACCCAGACACAGCAACGTGGAGTCGTCTCGAGGCGGCGGCGGACCGCGGCGAGGTCCGGGGATTCGGCCTGGCGGATGGTAATGATGAAATTCCGGCCGACGAAGACGTGCAGCTCGCCGAACTCGACCCGTTCCACCTCGTCCAGATACCGGGCCGGCAGCAGAACCACGAACAGGGTGTCCCCGTACCGTTCCAGCTTGGGGCGTTGGTGGGCGGAGATCGCGTCCTGCACCGGTAGCTCGTGCAGTTCGAACTCCTTTGCCACCGCGTGGATCTCCCGGTGATCCGGGCGGTAGAGGCCGATCCAGGCCAGGCCACCGCGGTCGCGGAGGGTCTCGAAGGTCTCGTCCAGGGACACTGGGTCCGGAGTCCGGTGACCGTCGACGTAGACGGCGTTGTCGACGACCGGCACGTTCGACTCCTTTCTCGGTGCGGGGCGACCCACCCCGGTGTGTGATGACTCGTCGGCCTGCGCGGGGCGGGCCCGATGTCACCACCAGCCGCGGCGTTTGGCCCAGATCAGCAGGACGGTGGAGATGCTGCCCATGATCAGCAGGGCGATGGCCAGGGCGACGGGTTGGGTGGTGTCGTTGACGATGACGTTCATACCCAGGATCGAGGACACCGCGGTGACCGGCAGAGTGACCGCGGCGATCACTGCGAGTCGTTCCGCGGCGATGGTCATCTTCGTGTTGGTCCGGGCCTGGTAGAACTCGATGGTGCCCTGCAGGTAGTCCTTCTGCACGTGGGCCATGGCCTGCAGCCGGTCGAATTGGTCCATCACATCCTCGATGTGGGCCTGTCCGCCGTCGGCGCCGAACGCGTGGATCCGGGTCATCCGGGCGAAGACCTCCCTGGTCAGCCCGGCGATGGTCTGGATGGTCAGCAGGCCGTGCCGGGCCCGGAACATCAGGTCCAGGAACTGTTCCGGGTTACCGAGGTGACCGCCGGTCACCCGCTGCTCCAATCCCCACACATCGGCGGTCAACCGAGCGATGAAGTCACGCAGGCGAAGGGCCAGTGCGGTGACCAGCGCGTAGGACAGGTCGTGGCCGTGCGCCGGGCGCAGCTTGCCCGATTGCAGGCGCCGGGCGAGGGCGTCGACCTCGACCCGGGCGGCGGCCGGGTCGACCGCCGGGTTCCACGGGCCGTGCACGGTGACCAGGTAGCGGTCGCCGACGAACTGGTCGAGTTCGATGTAGTGCACGTGTCCGGCCGCCCCGGCCTGCGGCGCGTGCAGGACCAGGAACAGGTGATCCGGATACACCTGCACCTTGGGCACTTGATTGCGCTGGGCGCAGTCCCGGATTGCCAACGGGTGAAACGCGAAATCCTCGGACAAGACACGCTCGGAATGCTCGTCCCAGCTGGGGATGTCCAACCAGAGCACACCGTCGGTCCGGGCCAGTAGGGCGGGCAGGTCACCGATGCGGTGGTCGGTCACGCCTTCCGTGGTGATGAACCGCAGTTCCACACTGACCTCCGCTGTCGGGTCGGTTGCCGGGGCCGTCACGCAGGCGTCGTCGCCTCGGATCATGGGGTGAATCGGTAGCCCATGCCGGGTTCGGTGAGCAGGTGGCGGGGGTGGGCGGGATTCTCCTCGAGCTTGCGGCGCAGGTGGGCCATGTACTGGCGCAGGTAGTGGGATTGCGTTTCGTATCCGGCGCCCCAGACCTGTTGCAGCAGGCTGCGTTGGGTGACGAGCTTGCCGGGGTTGGCGGCGAGGATCTCCAGCAGCTGCCACTCGGTGCGGGTCAGGTGCGGGGTGTCGCCGTCGGTGGTCCGGAGGGTGCGGTCGGCGAGGTTGATTCGGAGGGTGCGGTCGGCGAGGTTGATTCGGTGCCGGCCGATGGTGATCTCCGGGTCGACGCCCGCGGCGGCGCTCCGCCTGGTGACGGCGCGGATGCGGGCCAGCAGTTCGTCGAGGCTGAACGGTTTGGTGACGTAGTCGTCGGCGCCGACGTCAAGGGCGTGGACCTTGTCGGAGCTGGCGGCTCGGCCGGACAGCACGATGATCGGCACCGGGGTCCATTGCCGCAGCGTGCGGATCACGTCGACACCGTCCATGTCCGGCAGACCCAGGTCGAGGACCACCAGGTCGGGTGGTTGGGCGCCGGCCTGCTGCAGGGCTGCGGCGCCGTCGGCGGCGGTGGTCACGTCGTAGTGGCGGGCGGCCAGGTTGATCCGCCGGGCACGCAGGAGTTGCGGTTCGTCGTCCACGACCAGCACTCGGGTCCTGGGCGTGACTGCCCCGACGGGTGCGGTGGTGTCCTGCTGGGTGCTGCTCATGACCGGCCGCCCGGGTGCGGTCGGGACCATTCGTCGACCTGCTCGATGAGCATGGGCGCGGCCCGGTCGTCGTCGGTCGCAACGGCGGTGTCGATGTCGGCGACGGGCAGGGCGAAGGTCATGGTCAATCCTCCGCCGGGGGTGGTGTCCGGGGACAGAGTGCCGCCCATGGCCTCGGTGAGGCCGCGGGCCAGCGCCAGACCCAGGCCGAGTCCGGTGGTGTTGTCGGTGTCGCCGAGGCGTTGGAAGGGCAGGAACACCCGGTCGTGGTCTTCGGCGGGGATGCCGGGGCAGTGGTCGACGATCCGCACCTCGACCCGACCGTCGTGGGTGCTGACGGTCACCGTCGGTGGCCGGTCGGCTGGGCTGTAGCGGACGGCGTTGCCGACCAGGTTCGCCAGCACCCGCTCGAACAGGGCCGCGTCCGCGGACACGTCCGGCAGGTCGTCGGCCTCGGGCACGATCACGTCCCGGCCGAGGTCGCCGAGATCGTCGACGGCGCGGGGGATCAGCTCGGCGACGCTGATCGGCTGCCGGTGCAGCGCCATCGCCCCGGCCTGCAGCCGGCTCATGTCCAGCAGGTTCTCCACCAGCCGGGTCAACCGGTCCAGGGACTCCTCGGCGGTGGCCAACAGCTCGGCCCGGTCCTGTTCGTCGAAGGTGACGTCGGGACTGCGCAGGCTGGTGACCGCGGCCTTGGCGGCGGCCAGCGGGGTGCGGAAGTCGTGGCTGACCGCGGTGAGCAGGGCGGTGCGCAGCCGGTCCACCTCGGCCAGTTCGGTCATCGCGGCGGCCTGCTCGGTCAGCCGCTCCTGCCGCAGGGCGACCGCCGCCTCGGCGGCGAACGCCTCGAGCACCCTCCGGTCGGCGGCGGCCAGCACCGGCCCGCGCAGGGCCAGGGTCAGCTCCTCGTCGATCGGCACGTCCACGGCGCCGTCGGCGGGGGCGGCGCAGGGCGGCCCGCCGACCGAGGCGGCGACCCGCCAGGCGTTGGGTTCGTGCCGCACCCCCGGACCGGCGGCGGTCTCCGGGACGCGTTCCAGCAGGGTCACGCTGTCCTGCCCGAACGTTTCCCGCACCTGCTCCAACAGCGCCGGCAAGGGTCGTGAGGCCC
>DATDBV010000685.1:0-7787 GCA_036524715.1 Nakamurella sp.
TCCGGTGCCGACATCGCCTGCGACGCAGCCCCGGTCGCCGACGCAGCCTTCATCAGCACCCGACGCGGGTACCACTTCATCCCCAAGTTCCTGGCCGGGATGCCGTCGGACCAGACCGAATGGCTGCCGATCTGGGGCGAACGGCTGTTGTATTCGGCGCTGCGCCCGCTGGTGATCGGCGACGTGCGGCGGTGGGGGTTGCCCAAGCCCGATCACAAGCTGTTCGAGACCCACCCGCTGCTGAACACGCAGGTGCTGCACTACCTGCAGCACGGCGACATCGCTGCCCGGCCGGGCGTTCTGCGGTTCGACGGGCCGGAGGTGGTGTTCACCGACGGCACCCGGGAACGCGTCGACCTGGTGGTGTTCGCCACCGGCTACGACATGTCCATACCGTACGTGCCGCACGACTACCTGCCCTGGACCAACGGTCGGCCGAACATGTACCTCAACGCGTTCGCCGCCCGTCCGGGTCTGTTCGGCGTGAGCTATCTGGAGGTGAACTCCAGCGCCTACACGCTGTTCGACCGGATCGCCAATCTGGTCGGCCAGCATCTGGCCGACCTGGCCGACAACCCCTCGCGGGCCGCACGTTTCCGGGAGTTGGTGACGACCGACCACCCGGATCTGAGCAGCGGGGTGAAGTTCGTGGACAGCCCCCGGCACACCAACTACGTCGAGGTGCGCGCCTACAAGCGCAATCTGAGCAGAGTCGCCCGGCTGATGGGCTGGACCGAGTTGGCGTCCGGTCGGTTCGACGCGATCAGCATGGCGGGTGCCCGTGCCTGAACGGCTGGCGCTGGTCACCGGGGCGGCTGGCGCGATCGGCAGCGGAGTCTCGTCGATGTTGCGGAGCAAGGGATATCGGCTCATCGCCGTCGACATCGACGCTGCCGCGGTCGATCGAGCGGTCGCGACGATCGGCGACGACACCATCGGCGCGGTCTGTGACGCGCGGGACCGGGATGACGTGATCGCGCTGGCCAACCGGATCCGCGGTGAGTGGGCGGACCGATTCGAAGTGCTGGTCTGCAACGCCGGCCTGATCGTGCCCGGATCGGTCGGCACGTTCGACCCCGCCGAACTGGCCGCCCAGGTGGACGTGATGCTGGCCTGCCCGGTGCAGCTGATGAACGCGGCGGTGCCCGGGATGCGGGCCCGCGGCCGCGGCCGGCTGCTGGCCACTGTGTCGATGGGCGGCATCATCTCCCTGCCCGGGTCGGCCACCTATTCGGCGGCGAAGGCCGGCCTGCGCGCGTTTCTCACCGCTCTGTCGGCCGAGCTGACCGGCACCGGGGTCCGGGTCGCCGGGGTGTACCCCAGCGGGGTGGACACCCCCATGCTGCGCCTGGAGGCCCGGCACGGCGGCAGCATGCTCAACTTCGTCGGCAAGGTGTTCTCCGTGCCGGACGTCGTCGAGGCGTTCGAGAAGGCCTTGACCGGTCGCCGTCTGGAGGTCTATCTGCCCTACAGCGACAGCATCACCACCCGCGTCGCCAATTTCGTGCCGGGAGCATCGAATCGGATCATCCCGCTGTTCGAGCGGTTCGGCCGGCGCGGGCACGCGAAGTACCTGGCCCGGATCGACGCCGAGGAAGCTGCCGATACCCCGGTTGGATAGTTCCGCACAAGTCCGAAAGCCGAATGTGGACAACATTTTCCGCCGAAGCGGCACTGTGGACAACTTGGCGGGGCTGTCGGCGAGAAGCGCTACCGTCGCCCCATGCTCTTTCGCCGCGGCCGAGCCGCGCTTCCTCTGATGCTGACTGCGTTCCTTGCGCCCGCAACGGCCGCGTGCACGAGCGCGCAGGCAGGTTCGGCCGAACCGGCAGCCACGGCGTCGGTCGTGGTGGTGTCGGGCGCCCCGTCGGCGCTTCCGGCGACGACCTGGTCCTCGCCCACGCCCACGCCGACGCCGACGCCGACGCCGACGCCCACGCCGACGAACGCGACCGGCTCCGCGTCGGGCGGCTGGACGTCGGCGCTGATCGAGGTCGGATCCCCGGGAATCCCCTCACCTACCGGCGATCTCACCGCGGTCCCGACGGGCGGTCGAATCTGCTTCGAATCGACGGGAACGGCCGGGCCGGCACCGTGCGGCGACCTGGCGGCGGGCGACGAGCCGGTGTTCGCCGTGTATTCCCCCGATGGCGATCGCCTGCTCGTCGTGGCCGGCCCGGACGATCAGGCCCGCGCCGTGTACGTCTTGGACACCGCTGATGGCGGCGTGCGGGTGGTCGGACCGGCGGGAATCACCGCGGACGCCACCTCGCCGGCTCGTTGGAGTCTGTCCAGCGTGGCCTGGGCCACCGACGGGTCGGCGGTGGTGTTGGTGCCGCACACCGACGGCGACACCGGGCCCATGCTGTCGGCCGACCTCGGTTCCGGCGCCGTCACCGAGATGCTGCGTATACCGGCGGATCTCGCCAACGGACGGCCCAGCATCTGGCCGACCCGCCACGGCACCGCCGTGGTCGGCACCGTCGGCGCGGACCTGCAGACCGTGTGGTGGGCGGAGCCGGGTGCCGCTGAGCTGCGCGCCATCGGCCGGTTCGACCAACCCGGGGGCTCGGTGGTGCTCGCGGCCGCCGATCCGCTGGGGCGCAGCGTGCTGGTCTGCCCGCGCAATTCAGACGGTCGGCTGGGCGCCACCATCGGCATTGCGGTGCAGACCGGGGAGAGCGGCCGCATTCTGTCCGACTCGGGCTCCTGTGCCGGGGCGGTGTTCTCCCCGGATGGGCAGTACGCGGCGATGACTGCCCGCCTCGACTCAGGGTACGTGCTGATCGTGGTCGACCTGGCGGCCGGCCGGCGGGTGCTCACGGTGCCGATGCCGGTGACCGAACCGTCGGCGCCGCCATATCTGACCTGGCTGGGGGACACCGTGGTGATCTCGGATGTCTCGGGCGAGTGGGCGAGCCGATCGCTGGTGGTCCGTCTCCGGTGACGTGCTCAGCCGCAGGTCGCGATGCCGAGCGAGCCGCCGGTGCCGGCCGGGCCGGCCTCGGACGCGATGACGTAGCCGCAGCCGTCGGCGGCGCCGGCGATCCCCTCGGCCTGCGGCAGCTGCGGGAACGGCAGGGACCGGACCGGCCAGTCGGGGAACGTGGTCAGATCCGCGGACGGATCGGGCGCGGTGTACTCGTGCACGTTGTCATAGGTGAGCAACAGCACCCGGCCGGGGGTGGCCGCCAGGTCGGTGGCCACGTTCCCGGTGAGGATGGTGCGCATCGGCCGTGGGGAGCCGGGAATCTCAAAGTCCCTGACGAAGGCCAACTCGCCACCGCCCGGATCGCCCCGGTACATGCGGTGCGGCGCACCGTTCTTCGGCTTCGTGATGACCAGCGGCGAGCCGTCCGGGTCGACCAGCATGGATTCGGCGTTGTGCGGACCGTCGGGATAGCTGTAGTGCCACTCGTCGGCGGCGACGGAGATCTGCGGGCCGGGGTCGGACAGGTCGGGTTCCGCGGCCCGGTACACGACGACGTCGTCCCGCCGCTCCCGGTTGTCCCCGATGTCACCCAAGTACAGGCAGGTCGTGGCGTCCGGTCGCGGGACGGGCCCGCACGGCCCGGCGGCCAGCGCCTCGGCGTTGGCCGCCGCCATCCCGGCGAGTTCGACGCGGGTGACCAGCGCGCCCCGTTCGTCCACGACCGCCAGGGTGGACGCGCCGGTGCCGTCATCGACCAGAAAGAACCGGTCGGGCGTCGTGGTTGCGACGGCGATGCCGCTCGCCTCGTCGGCGACGCCGGGGTCCAGCGGGACGGTCCGCACGATGACGGGTGCGCTCGTCGAGCCGGCGGTGGCGGTGGCGATGGCGGTGGCGGTGGACGTGGTCGGCGCCGGTGATGGCGGCTCGGCGTCGGCCGGCGAAACGGCCACGATCTGGCCGGAGGACGCCGTGGCAACGCTCGGCCCCGTGGCGGCCGATCCCTGGCCGTCGGCGGTCGGGCCCGTGCAGCCGGTCAAGATCAGGACCGCGGCCGCGGTCAACGCGGCGGCCACGGGGTTGCCGGACCGAACGCGCGCGGCGAGCCGGATCCACGAGCCGGGGCGGATGCGGGGGTCGTCTTCCCGGGTCAGGGTTCGATCACCTGGATCTCCTCCGGCGCCGCCGCCGGCTCATCGGCTGCGGCCGGTTGGCCCGCGGCACCGCGACGACCGGATCGGAGCCCGAGCCGATGTCGACCAACGATCCACCGGCCGGTTCGGTCGGCCGGCCGCGCCCGGGGAATCATGCTCATTCGTTGCTCCGTTCCGGATGCGTGAGGCTCGTCCGACCCGGCCTGCACGCTATACCTGCGCCGCAGGCAGGATCGACGGGATGAGCATCAGGGTGGTGGGGATCGGCGGGTCGGTGGACGCGAACTCGCAGTCGGATCTGGTGCTGCGGGCAGTGGTGTCCCGCGTGGCGGATCTCGGTGCGGACGTGCAGACGTTCACCGGACGGGACCTGGACCTGCCGCCGTACCACACCGGCGCGGTGCTGCCCGAGGTGGCCACCGGGTACGTGGAGGCGATCCGGCGCGCGGACGCGGTGGTGATCGGCTCACCCGGGTACCACGGAACGGTGTCCGGGCTGGTGAAGAACGCCCTGGACTACCTGGAGGAGCTGCGGACCGACCCCCGTCCGTATCTGGACGGGCGGGCGGTCGGGCTGATCGCCGTGGCCGGGGGCTGGCAGGCGTCGGTGTCCACTTTGGGCACTCTCCGGCAGATCGCGCACGCCCTCCGCGGCTGGCCGACCCCGCTGGGTCTGGCCATCAACAGCACCGTCACCCGCTTCGCCGCGGACGGGTCGACCGAGGACGAGGTGGCGGCCGACTCGGTCCGGACCCAGGCCGAACAGCTGGTTGACTTCGCCCGGCACTGGTCCGGCCGTCTTCGCGCCTGACGGCACCGGCTGCGCGCGCGACGGCACCGGCTGGGGGCTCGACCTCACTGGCTGTGCGCTGAGGGCGGCGGTCACGGGCTCGGGGACGAGAGGGCCAGGCATGGCAACCTTTGGCAAGCCTTTGCCGACAACCGCCGGCCGGGGCATGCTGCACTTACCGCCCGTGCCGAGTCAGCAACTCCAAGGGAGCCGTCGTGGTCGACCTCAGTCGAGCTGTTCAAACCCGGACCGAACCATCGACCGGGTGCGCCGCACCATCGACTCGATGACCCTGCCCATGAAGATCGCTCAGCTACTCACCGACCACACCGATGAGCCCACCGCTCACTACCTCGACCAGATCCCTGACAATCGCGCCGACATTATCCGATACCGCCCCCGTGACGCCGCCGAGCTCCACGAGCACGAACGACACACCGACTGGAAGTGCTACTCCTGATCACATCGACCGTCGGGCGTTCGGACCTGTTCATCGGGCGGGCCGTTGAGCGCGAGGTCCTCAGGTTTGAACTGGCGGCCACCCGAGCAGGCTCGCCCCGAGTCGTGCTGATCGAAGGTCCGGCGGGGATCGGCAAGTCGGCCCTCATCGACCACCTGCTGCTCGATGAGCCGGACCTGACGTTGCTGAGGGCGGCCGGTGAGCTGTGGGAGGCGTCTGTCGCCTTCGGGGTGGTCGATCAGCTGATGCGGTCGACCAAGGTCAGCCGGGCACGGCTGTTCGCCGACCGTGAACGGTCCCTGCCGGCGGAGGAGCCGGTCGGGGTCGGCCGGCGCGTCCTTCAGGCGATCGAGGACCTGGAAGCCACGTCACCGGTGGTCGTGGTCGTCGACGATGCGCACTGGGCGGACCTCGATTCGTTGCGCGCACTGCTGTTCGTGACTCGGCGGCTGGTCGACACGCGTGTCCTGACCCTGCTCGCGCAGCGAACCGAGGCCGCGCGACGACTTCCGGAAGGTCTGCGCCGGCTGGCCGGTGGTCGCACCGGGAGGACGGTCGAGCTGGCGCCGCTGGTGGCCGCGGACGTCCCGGATCTGGCGGATCGGTACGGCGTGCCGGTCATCTCCAGCAGTGCGGCACACCGGCTGTGTGAGCACACCAACGGGAACCCGCTGCACATGATCACATTGTTGGCGGAGGTGCCAACGGATCGGTGGAAGGGCTGGGAGCCGGTGCTGCCCGCACCTCGCTCGTTCACCGCGCAGGTCGCCCGCCAGATGGAAGTGTGCTCGCCGGCGACTCGTCGTCTGGTGGAGTCGGCCGCGGTGCTGGGTGAGCCCGCCACCTTGTCCGATCTGGTCGAGATCGCGGGCGTCGAGGACATCGTCGCGGCGCTCGACGAGGCGATCGAGCTCGATCTGCTCCGGCTCTCCGATGCCGAGCCCGGATTGGGTGGGGTGACGTTCGTCCATCCGCTGGTCCGGGCCGCGGTCTACGGCCGGCTTGGCCCGGTCCGCCTGGTCGAGCTGCACCTGGCCGCCGCCCGCCTCGTCGAGGATGAGGCGGCGGCCTTGCGCCATCGGGTGAAGGCGGCTACCCCGCCGGATCCCGAGTTGGTGGCTCAGCTTTCGGTGTTCGCGCGTGATCGCGCGGCGGTGGGGGCGTGGGCGGCCGCGGCGTCGGCGTTCCTGGAGGCGGCCCGGCTCAGCCGGGGCCGGGGCCGGCAGGATCGTGAGCACCTGCTGCTCAAGGCCGTGGACGCCATGATCGGTGCGGGTGATCTGGCACAGGCAGAGGTTTTCGCGGAGGAGGTCGTCGGATTCCAGCCGAATGCCATGAGCCAGGCCACCATGGGCTACCTGGCCGTATTGCGCGGACGGCTGGGTGAGGCGGACAAGCTGCTCAAGGCCGCCTGGGAAAGTGCCGACGAGGCCGGGGATCCCGGTGTCACTGCGGTGGTCTGTCAGCGCCTGGCCCTGCACTCGGTGGGCCGGCTGCAGGGCGGCGAGGTGGTCAAGTGGTCGCGGCGGGCCATCGAGTTGTCCTCGCGCGAGGATCCGGTGCGGGTCGAAGCCGAGGCGCTGCTGGGATTGGGACTGGGTCTGCAGGGTGATCTCGCCGGCGGCTTGCGCTCCTACGAGTCGGTCGTGGCCGAGTTGTCCGGGATGACGACTCCGCCACCGGACGAACCGGTCACGATGGCCACCGGCTGGCTGCAGCTGGTCGACGAGGACGTCGTCGGTGCCCGCGCACTCCTCGAAACGGCGGCCGCCGGCTTGTTCAGCGCGGGTACGGTGCGGATCGCCGTTTGGTCGTATGTCTGGTTGGCGCACGCCGATTTCGCCCTCGGTGCGTGGGACGACGCCACCGCGCCGGCGTCGCGGGCGGTGTCATTGCTGCAGGAATCGGGCCACGAATGGCTCCGACCGCTCGCCCACCTGGCGGCGATGCTGGTGCCGGCGGCCCGTGGCGAATGGATCGCCGCGGAGCAGCACGCTCAGTTGGCTGTGGCACAACCCGACGACTACGAACTGATGCAGGTGGCCTCGGGCCTGGCCCACGCCCACCTGGCCTTCGCCCGCGCCGACCACGACGGAGTGCTGCGAGCCCTCGAACCCGTCGCAAAGCTGACCGTTCGGCAGGGCGTCGACGAGCGGGATTCTGGCCCTGGCAGGACCTCTACGGCGACGCGCTGGTCAGCGCCGGACGTCTGGACGAGGCCAAGGAGTTCCTGACCGTCCATGACGACGTCGCGTCGCGTCGTGGGCGCAGATCGATGATGGCCCGGCTCGCGCGGGTCCGCGGGCGGCTGGCGGCCGCGCGTGGTGACATCGCCGCCGCCGAGGCGGCATTCGATCGAGGACTGGTCGAGATCGCTGAGCTGCCAATGCCTTTCCAACGGGCATTGCTGGAGTTCGCGTACGGGCAGGTGCTCCGCAGGGCCGGCCAGCGCCG
>DATDBV010000686.1:0-2803 GCA_036524715.1 Nakamurella sp.
AGGGCGACACTGACGTTGTAGTCGGCGATCTCGTGCGGATCGGAGTCCCGGTAGACGCGGACGACGCGGGTCTCCGCCTTGCCGTACTGGTTGTGGCCGAGCGTGACACTCATGGAACCTAGCTCCCTCGGTAGGTCGAAAATGCGAACGGGGACAGCAACAGTGGGACGTGGTGGTGTGCGGTGGCGTCGGTGATCTCGAACGTCACCGTGACCTTCGGGTAGAACCCGGTTTGACCGGAGGCGGTGAAATAGGCCGCTGTGTCGAAGGTCAGTTCGTAGATTCCGGCCGCGAGTTGGACGTCCTTTCCGTTTTCCTGGTGTCGGTGGCGGCCGTCGGGGTCGGTGCTGGCGGTGAAGATGGGTTTGTTGTTGTCGGCGGTGCCGTCGCCGCTGCGTTTGAGTTCGATCGGCACGCCCTGCGCGGGGTGACCCAGGCTGGCGTCCAGCACATGGGTGGAAAGGCTCATCGTCGAGACGCTCCTGTCAGGTCGGCAGCACTGCCGGGTCGTCTTCCGCTAAGTGGAAGGCAAATCTCTTGAAGTGAAAGTTACCCTCGCCTTGCTGGGGGTGTCAACAGTTTGTTGAAGGCCGGATCGGATATATCCGGGGTGTTCGCGGGTAGGGTCTGGCGCGATGGAGCGAGCCCGGATCGTTGCCTGGAGCGCGCAGATGCGACGGGTGCATCAACGCCTGGCCGACGCGCTGGTCATCGCGCGGGAGTCGATCGCGTCGGGTGACCCTGCCCCGCCCTCGTTCGATCCGTTGACCCACTGCTGGGCGTTCTGCGCCGGGCTGGACGGCCATCACAATGGTGAGGACACGGCGCTGTTCCCCCGGCTGGTCCAACAACGGCCGGAACTGGCCGAGGTGGTCGACAACCTTGCACGAGACCACCGGATGATCGGACACCTTCTCGGCGGACTCCGCCACTCGATGTCCGCCGGCGACCCGCCGGCAGCGCTGTTGCGTCATCTCGACGGGATCGAGGCCGTCATGACGACTCACTTCCGGTACGAGGAGAAGCGGCTGCTGGGCGTGCTGGACAGCCTCGACCTGGTCGGATTGCCCCCGGACCGGATCTTCGGCCCGTTGGCCTGACGAGTGTCCGGGTTCGGCGCGGCGTCGGTCGTGCGATCCTGCGTCGATGGTGACGACCGACCCCGAGGTGCAGACTCCGGCATTCCAGGCCTGGACCCGCTCGATGGAATGGCCATTGATGGGCGTGGCCGTGCTGTTCGGGGTCACCTATGCCTTCCAGGTGCTGGCCCGACCGCAGGGGGCGGCTCTGGTCGCCAGCCAGTTGGTGAGTCTGACCTGCTGGCTGGTGTTCGCGGTCGACTACGTCGTCCGGCTCAGGCTGGCCGCCGACCGGCGGCGATGGTTCTTCCGCAACCTCCTGTCGCTGCTCGTGGTGGCCCTGCCGATCCTGCGGCCCCTGCGGCTGGTGCGCCTGCTCACGTTGTTCACCGTGTTCCAGCGGGCCGCCGGCACCGCGCTGCGCGGGCGGGTGGTGACCTTCGCGGCCGCGACGACGACGCTGTTGATCTTCGTTGCGTCGCTGGCGGTGTTCGACGCCGAACGCGACGCGCCGGGCGCGGACATCACCACCTACGGCGACGCCGTCTGGTGGGCCTGTGTCACCATCACCACCGTCGGCTATGGCGACCTGTATCCGGTGACGTTCGAGGGTCGATGCATCGCCGTCGCGATGATGGTGTGCGGTATCGCCCTGCTCGGCACGGTGACTGCGACCATCGCCTCCTGGTTGGTCGAACGGGTGGCGACCGAGGAGGAAGCCGGTCAGGCGGCGACAGCGGCGCACATGCAGGGGCTCTCGGACAAGATCGACCGGTTGGAGAGCCTGCTGACCGCGGCGGTACCGGTGCGGGAGCGCCGGGCGTCCGACGAGTACTTCGCCGAGCCGGCCGGTCAGCCGCTCCTGGGCAGCGCTTCCGGCGAGATCGTCACATAGTCAGGGTGTTTCGCCGTGCGGTGATCCCCGGAGGAACGGCCCTGAACGCGCCGGCGCACCCACGGCCCGACGTGTTCCTTGTAGAACACCAGGTTGTCCGAGAGGCTCCGTCTGGGGTTCCCGACCCGGCCGGTCGTTGCCGGGGCCGGATGGCCGAGTGCGGTCAGCACCTGCCCGGCGACCCGCCGGTGGCCGGCGGAGTTGAGGTGGATCCGGTCGGTCTGCCAGTATCCGGGCCGCTGGATCTCCCGGTCGTGCCACATGTCGACGAAGGTCAGGCCGAACTCCTCGGTGAGTTGCACGATGTCGGCGGTGAGCAGCTCACCCCGCCGGTGCACCACCTGGCCCAGTGGAATCCGTGACGTCGGGTCGGGCCCGGCGAGCACGACCAGCCTCACGCCCGCAGCCCGGCACCGGTCGGCGACGTGCCGGGACAACTCCATCAATCGGGAGATGTCCACGTGCCGGCGCATGATGTCGTTGCCGCCACCGTTGTAGGTCATCAGCGTCGGTTCCAGCGCGAGGGCTGCCTCGAGCTGCTCGTCCACGATCGGGCCGAGCCTGCGCCCCCGGATCGCCAGGTTGGCGTACTCGACCGGCAGACCCGTCGCCGTGGCCATTCCTTCGGCGACCCGGTCGGCCCAGCCGCGAACGGTGCCGTCCGCCCGATTGTCGCCGATGCCCTCGGTGAAGCTGTCCCCGATCGCCACGTACCGCACGACACGACTTTATTGCCGTCGCCACGGGCCGGCCATCGGGACCGCCGTTCACAGCCCGTCGGCCAGGCCCGTGATCGTCGTGCCCATCGGCTGTGCACGGACGGCCCGGA
>DATDBV010000687.1:0-7738 GCA_036524715.1 Nakamurella sp.
CTGCTCGTCGTCGCCGCGCTGGCGCTGGCCGGATGCACGGGATCCCGGGAGTCCGGGATGGGCTCGGCCGAACCGGCCACGCCACCCGGGCCCGACGACTGGCGCCGCTCGGTCGCCCTGGAGCCGCTGCGCGTGCCCACCGAGATGGTGGCCGCGGCGGATCGTTTCGACCTGGGCGGGATGGTGAGCGCAACCGGCGACCGACCGGCAGTGGTCGCGGCGATCGGCACCCGACCGGCCGGTCAACGCTACCTGCGGGTGTCCCTGTGGGACGGGAACGCCTTCCAGAACGGCACGGTCGACCCGGGAATACCGGGATCGGTGCAGGCGGTCACGGCCGCGGGAAACTCGACCCTGACCGTCCTGGCGGGGCAGGGCTGGGACGCCGGAGCCACCCGTCCGTTCGTGTTGACCTCCACCGACCGGAAGTCGTGGACCCGGGTCGCGCTGCCGGACAGCCTGGCCGGGTATCGACCGGTCGCGGCGACCGCAGGTGATGACCGGGTCGTCGTGCTGGCCCAGGATGTCCGCGGCGCAGCGGCCGTCATCGACGTCGATCGATCCGGAAACCCGCAGGTACACCCACTTCCCGGCATTCCCGAAGGCCAGGAACGTGACCTCACATCCATCGCCCTCGCCGGTGGGACGGTCGTCGTCACCGGCGTTCAGGGTGCCGACCTGGTCGGCGCCCCCCAGGTCATCCGCTCCACCGACGGCGGCCGGACCTGGGCCGAACCCGGGGCGATCGCCGACGGGGCCGAGGCGAGCATCAACGGCGTGACCGTCGTGGGCGGCGGCTTCCTGGCCACCGGGTCGGAGCCCGCGACCGGCGAAGGTGCGACCGGGAAGCGGGCGACCGCCTGGTTCTCGACGGATGCGGTGACCTGGACCGCGGAGACGCTGCCGGAGGCCGACGGATTCCGCTGGGAAGGCAACTCCAGCAAGGCCGGCCCGCCGACCGCGGCCGGCGACTACGCGCTGGCGGTGGCCAGCAGCACGTCGAGCCTGTCCTCGCGATTGCTGCAACGCCAGCCGAGCGGCGAGTGGATCGACTTGGGCGCCATCGATGCGGTCGCGCAGGCCGCGGACGCTGACGCGCGGGTCGTCCCGATCATCGCGTCCGGTGACCATCAACCCCCGGGAGCCTCGTTCATCGGCATCGAGGGTGTCACCGGCTCGACGGTGGGCCGGCTGAGATCCGGCGTGTGGGACACCGTCATCGCGACCTCGGCCAACCAGCGGCTGCCCTTCTTCCAGTCGACCAGGTCCGGGGCCGCCGATCGGTGGCGCGCGACCATCCGGCAGCGCCACCTCGAGTCGGTGTCCGGCGGGTGGCGCTTGTGGTGGGAGCCGACGGAGGTCGGTCTGAGCGGCGCCGCCCTGGTCGCCGTCCCGTGGGATCCCCCGCAGGTCGGGGTTCGGGGAACGTGCATCGGTCGTCGTCGGACGGCGCGGAAGTCGCCCTGGCGAGCGGATTCACCGAGGACCGCACCGCAGTGACGGTTTCCGCGTGGTTCCGGCCGGGCCCGGGGCAGCCCTGGATCGCCGGCACCGGCTTCCGGGCGCAGACCACGGAGCAGATCACCGCGGTCGGCCACCTCGGCGGCCGCTGGCTGGCCGGCGGCCTGCGGGCCGGCGACGGCCCGCGCGACCAGCAGGCGATGATCTGGACATCGGCCGACGGCCTGAGCTGGTCCCGTGCCGACGGCGACTTCGCCCAGGACGACCGCGAATCGAGCATCGACGATGTCTGTGCCGCACCGGACGGCACCCCGGTCGCCGTCGGCTCGATCACCGACGCCGCCGGGACGACGATCGGTGCGCTGTGGATCGAGCAGGCCGGGCGCTGGCAACGCGCCGATCTCTCCGCCGAGTCCGGGCCTGACGAGGGCTTCTTGACCTGCAGCACGCCGCCGGTGCGCTGGTGATCGACGGCATGGTGGGCGACCAGGACAGACGGTGGACCTGGAGCCAGGGCAGCGGTTTCGCGCCCGTCGAGTCTCCGCCCGTCGGCGGGGATACCTCGGGTTCAGCGACCGACGGGTCCGACCCGTCCGCCGAACCGTCCGATTCCACGACCGGACGAGATCGCACCCAGATCAAGGGCGTGCAGGAGGCCGCCGGCGGCTACGTCGCATCGGGGCGTATCGATGCCGCGGCCTACGTGGGTCCGGTCGTCTGGTTGTCCCGGGACGGCGGGTCATGGCAGTGGGTGCCGATTCCGGTGACCCGACCGGATGCCTGGGTGCTGGTCACCGTGGTCGACGGCGACGTCGTCATGGTGGGTTCATCCGACACCGAATCCCAGGCCTGGCGCGTCCGAGACGTCGCGGCGGTCATCGCCTCCATTCCCGTGGCCACCTGATGGAGGCAACCATGCTCGACCGCATCATCGACCCGCCCTCCGCCCGAGCCGGCAAGCCGCCGCCGTTCGCAGGACACCTCGCAGGCTCGGTCGTGCTGCTCGGCGTCGGCACTGTGTTGACGCTCGCTCGGCAAGCCTCGCTCATACTGCGGCGCCGCGCCCGGTTGGTCGCGCTGCTGGCAACACTGACGGTGTTGCTCGCCGCCTGCACCGGCACGCCGGGCGCCGACGACGACCCGACGGCGCCGGGCGCCGGATCGGCCGCCGGGCCGACCGACGTCGACACCGGGCCGCCGAGCCCCGACCAGTGGCGCCGCTCGGTGCCGATGCGGTCGCTGACCGTCCCGGCCGAGATGATCGCCACCGTCGACCGGCTGGACGGCGGTGAACTGGTCGCCGGCACCGCGGACCTGCCTGCCCTGGTCGCGGCGATCCGCACCTCGCCCGGCGGCGGGCGGCACCTGCAGGTGTCGGCCTGGGACGGCACGCAGTGGCGGCCCACCGACGTCGGTGCCGGCGTGCCCGGGGACCCGCAGAGCGCCGCCCTCGCCGGGAACGGCTCGGTCAGCGCGATCGGCGGGTGGACCTGGGAGGCCGGCACCCTCTGGCCGTACCTGCTGACATCGACCGACCGGCTTACCTGGACGCCGGTGCCGCTACCCGCCGCCCTGGACGGCCACCGGATCGACTCGGTCGCCACCACGGGTGGACGGATCGTCGCGCTGGCCGGGAACAACGCCGGCGACGCGGCCACCATCGTCGTCGACCGGCCGGGCGCCGAAGCCACCGTGACTGCCCTCCCGGCGGTGCCGGATGGCCAGCGACGTGCGCTGGGATCGCTCGCCGCCTCCGGGGAGACGGTGCTCCTGACCGGCAGGCAGGGCGCCACCGGCGACGGTCCGGTGCTGGCCTTCCGGTCCCCGGATCTCGGCCGGACGTGGGCCGAGCCGGTGGCCATCAGCCCCCACCGGGAGGCAGGGGTATGGGGCGTCGCCGCCCTGCCGACCGGGTTCGTGGCGACCGGCAACGATCTCATTCCCGACGATCCGAACAAGAATTTGCAGATGACCGCCTGGTTCTCATCGGATGGTGTCGGCTGGACCGCGGAAACCGTGCCCGAACCCGACGGCTTCCGCTGGGACACCCACAACGCCGCGCTCGGCGCGCCCACGGCCGCCGGCGACTACGTGCTCGCGCTGGCCGGCAGCAGCAACAGCCGAACGAACCGGCTCTACCAGCAACAGCCGTCCGGGGAATGGATGGCGGTCGGCGAGACCGACGAGGTCGCCGACGCCGTCGGCCGCCTCGGATACGTCGCACCGATCGTCCAGCCGGCCGGCTCCGACGCGCCGGCCGGAGCGCTCGTCGCCGTCGCCGGGGCGCATGGGGTGGTGGTCGGCCGGCTGCAGTCCGGCGTGTGGACCACCGGGATCGCGCCGGCCATCTACCGCGACCTTCCGCACTTCTCCGAACTGGTCGGGAACGGTTCGCCCTGGCGGGCGGTCATCCGGCAAGGCCAGTTTCTGCCCTTCGGCAACGGTGGGTTCCGAACGGTGGACGAGCCCACCGTGATCGGCCTGACCGGCGACGAGCTGACGGTGCTGCCGTGGGACCCGCCCGAGGCAGGTGACTGGGACGACGTCGAGATCGCCACCGACGGAACCGCCGAGGTCGTGCTGGCCGGCCGGCTCACCGAGAACGAGAGCGCCACGCAGATCGGCGGGTGGTTCCGGCCCGTCCCGGGTCAGCCGTGGCAGCCCGTCACCGGATTCGGTGCGCAACCGGACGAAACGTTGGGCGATGTCACCCGCATCGGCGACCGCTGGCTGCTCCGGGGAGCCACCAACGACAAGGTCGGCGGAGGGTACGACCAGGCCATGCTCTGGACGTCGAGCGACGGGATCACCTGGGCTCGGGCCGACGGTGACTTCGCCGACGGTGGTCGGTCGTCCGGCATCGACCAGGTCTGCGCCGACCCGGGCGGGCACCCGGTCGCCGTCGGCTGGATCTCCCTGACTGTGGGCACTTCGACCGCTACGGCTTGGACCGAGCAGAACGGTCGCTGGCAGCGGTCCATCCTGCCCACCGGGCCCGACATCCAGTCCTGGTTCTCGACCTGCACCACGACCAACGGTCAGCTCGTCATCGACGGCTCGCTGGACGGCGACGAGCAGCGCTGGACCCTTGACGCGGGCGGGGCGTTCCAGCCGGTCGCGGAACCTGTCGTCGACGCCGAGATCCCGGCCGCGTCGGGGGCGGGCGAGCCGTTCGACCTCTCGGGCACGCGAAGTGTCCCGGGTGGTCACGTCGCGACCGGACGGTTGGACACCGCCGAATACGTCGGCCCCGTCCTCTGGCTGTCCGCGGACGGCGCCCGCTGGACCTGGGTCCCGATGCCGACCGCTCAGCCGCAGTCCTCGCTGTTCGCCGGCGTCGACGGGTCCGATCTGATCGTGCTCTCCGGATCGACGAACGGCGCGCAGGCCTGGCGAATCCCCGACGTCGCCTCGGTCATCGCGTCAATCCCGGCGACCTGACCCGAAACGGCGGCCGCCCCGACCCGGAACCCAGGGCCGCAGGGCGACCGCCGTGGCGAGCGCACGGAGAACTACAGCGTCTTGGCCTTGGCCAGCACGTCGTCCATGCCGCCGACGTTCAGGAACGCCTGCTCGGGGATGTTGTCGTACTCACCTTTGGCGATGGCGGCGAACGAGGCGATGGTCTCCTCCATCTCCACGTACGAGCCCTCCATGCCGGTGAACTGCTTGGCCACGAAGAAGTTCTGGCCCAGGTACCGCTCCATCCGGCGGGCCCGGCCGACGAGGAGCTTGTCCTCCTCGCCCAGCTCGTCCATGCCCAGGATGGCGATGATGTCCTGCAGCTCCTTGTACTTCTGCAGGATCCGGATGACCTCCTGCGCGACCCGGTAGTGCTCGGCGCCGACGAACTGCGGGTCCAGGATCCGCGAGGTCGACGACAGTGGGTTCACCGCCGGGTAGATGCCCTTCTCGGTGATCGCCCGGTCGAGTTCGGTGGTGGCGTCCAGGTGCGCGAAGGTGGTGGCCGGCGCCGGGTCGGTGTAGTCGTCCGCGGGCACGTAGATGGCCTGCAGCGAGGTGATCGACCGGCCCTTCGTCGAAGTGATCCGCTCCTGCAGCTCGCCCATCTCGTCGGCCAGGGTCGGCTGATACCCCACCGCGGACGGCATCCGGCCGAGCAGCGTGGAGACCTCGGAACCGGCCTGGGTGAACCGGAAGATGTTGTCGATGAACAGCAGCACGTCCTGGTTCTGCACGTCCCGGAAGTACTCGGCCATGGTCAGGGCGGACAGCGCGACCCGCATCCGGGTCCCCGGCGGCTCGTCCATCTGGCCGAACACCAGCGCGGTGTCGTTGATGACGCCGGACTCGGTCATCTCCACGAAGAGATCGTTGCCCTCGCGGGTACGCTCCCCCACCCCGGCGAACACCGACGTACCACCGAAGTTCTTGGCAACGCGGGTGATCATCTCCTGGATGAGCACGGTCTTGCCCACCCCGGCGCCCCCGAACAGGCCGATCTTGCCGCCCTGGACGTAGGGAGTCAGCAGGTCGATGACCTTGATGCCGGTGACCAGCTGCTGCGTGCGGCCCTCCAGCTGATCGAAGGCCGGGGGCTTGCGGTAGATCGGCCAGTGCAGGGCATCCTCGCCCACACCCGGCTCGTCCATGCAGCGGCCGAGGGCGTTGAACACGTGACCCTTGACGACGTCGCCGACCGGCACCGAGATCGGCGCTCCGGTGTCCTTGACCGGGGCGCTGCGGACCAGACCGTCGGTCGGCTGCATGGAGATGCAGCGGACGATGTCGTCGCCCAGGTGCAGCGCCACCTCGAGGGTCAGCGTCCGCTCCGGACCGCCCTCGGTCACCCGGACGTGCAGGGCGTTGAGCAGCTCGGGCACCTGGCCGCGGGGGAACTCGACGTCGACGACGGGCCCGATCACCCGCACGACGCGTCCGGTGGTGGCAGGCGCAGTTGTGGTCATAGGTCCTCAGTCCTCTTCGTTGCCAAGTGCGGCCAGAGCGTCTGCGCCGCCGACGATCTCGGTCAGTTCCTGGGTGATCTGGGCCTGCCGGGCCTGGTTGGCCTGGCGGCTCAGATTCCGGATGATGTCGTTGGCGTTGTCGGTCGCCGCCTTGCAGGCCGCCCGGCGCGCGGCCGATTCCGCGGCCGCCGCGTCCAGCAACGCTGCGTAGATCCGCGTCTTGAGGTACTTGGGCAGCATCACGTCGAGCAGTTCGTCCGACGAGGGCTCGAACTCGTACGCCGGCAGCAGCGGCGCCGAATCGTCCCGTTCGACGTACTCGATCTCCAACGGCGCCATCCGCCGGGCCTGCGGCCGCTGGGTGATCATCGAGACGAAATGCGTGGACACCAGGTGGATCTCGTCGATTCCCGGCTTGCTTTCCGCGGTCGTGCCGGCCGACCCGACCAGGAACGAGGGCAAGATGGCCTCCGTGGCCGCCTCGGCGTGCGCGTAGGTGGGCCGCTCCGAGAAACCGGTCCACGACTCGGCGATCGGGCGATTGCGGAAGGTGTAGTACCCGACACCCTTGCGCCCGATGACGTAAAGCACCGACTCCTTGCCCTGCGAGCGGAGCAGGGCGCCGAGCTCCTCGGCCGCCTTGATCGCCATCGCGTTGTAGCCGCCGCACAGACCGCGGTCGGCCGTGATCAGCAGGATGCCGGCCCGCTTGGCGTCATCCCGCTCGTTCAGCAACGGGTGATCCAACGTCGAGGCACCGGCCAACGACGACAGCACCTGGGTGATCTGCCGCGAGTACGGCGCCGCCGCGGCCACCTTGGCCTGCGCCTTGGCGATGCGCGAGGTGGCGATCATCTCCTGCGCCTTGGTGATCTTCTGGGTCGATTTGACCGATTTCACCCGCTGGCGCAGGACCCGGACCTGTGCCGCCATCACTCACCTCCCTGGTATCCGCCGACCCGCATGATGAGCAGCCTCACTTCTTCGGCGGGGCCGGACGCTGGACCTGCACCTTCTCCTGGCCGACCTCGGCGGCATCCATCGGCTTCACCGCGGTCTCGCGGCCCAGAATGGTGCCCTCGGACGTGGTGAAGGTGTCCGAGAACTCGGCCAAAGCGGTCTTCAACGCGTTTTCCGCGTCCTCGGACAACACCTTCGACTCGCGGATCGCCTGCAGCGGGCTGCCCGACGCGTGCCGCAGGTACTGCAGGAACTCGCTCTCGAACCTTCGCACGTCCGGCACCGGCACCCGGTCCAGGTGACCGCGGGTGCCGGCCCAGATCGAGACGACCTGCTCCTCGACCGGGTACGGGGTGAACTGCGGCTGCTTGAGCAGCTCGACCAGCCGG
>DATDBV010000688.1:0-4194 GCA_036524715.1 Nakamurella sp.
ACGCCGCCGGCACCGGCGGTGACCGCGCGGTACGCGGCGGCCAACCCGGTGACGCACTGGCGCAGCCGGGACGGCTCGTGCACGAACGGCAACCGCACCCACTGCTCGAAGGCGCCGTTGACCCCGAACCTGGGCCCGGCCGTGAGCACCACCCCGAAGTCGACGGCCACCGCGCTCAGCCGGGAGGACACCGGTTGCGGCAGCTGCACCCACAGCGACAGCCCCCCGACGCCGGGCACCCAGCGCCACTGCGGGAGTTGGGCCCGCAACGCGTCGGTCAGCGCCGTCCGCCCGGTCCGTAGCTGCGCGGTGCGTTCGGCGACCAGCTCGTCGGCCCGCTCCAGGAGCAGCGCGGCCGTCAGCTGCTCCAGCGGCGGCGCTCCCAGATCCTGCGGCGCCCGGGCGGTGGCCAGCCGGGTGATCGTCGCCTCGTCGGCCCGCACCCAGCCGATCCGCAGTCCGCCCCAGAACACCTTGGAGGCGCTGCCGATGCTGATCGCCGGTCCGAACACGGCCATCGGCGGCATCCGGTCGCCGTCGAGCACCAACTCTGCCATCGATTCGTCCACCACCACGGTCATCCGTGCGGACCGGGCGATCCCGGCGAGGGCCCGCCGGCCCGCCTCGTCCAGGGACAGTCCGGTCGGGTTGTGATGGTCGACGACCAGGTACGCCAGGCTCGGCGCCAGCTGCCGGACGGCCGCCCGCATCCCGTCCAGGTCCCAGCCGGCGGTGCCGTCCTCGGTGATCAGGGGCACTGGCGCGATCCGGCCGGCGGCCGCGGTGATCGACTCCACCAGATGCGGGTAGGTGGGGTGCTCGACGAGCACCCGGTCGCCGGGCGCGGCCAGCAGGCCGATCACCAGGTTCATCGCCTGCTGGGCACCGTGCGTGATCAGGATCTGCTCGGGTCGGGTCGGCACGCCCCGCGCGGTGTATCTGTCGGCCACCGCGCGACGCAGGCGGGCGTGACCGACGACCCCCAGCCCGTGCCCGGCGAACATCTCGGGCGTCTGGTCGAGCGCCTGCCGGTAGGCGGAGCGGACCGCCGGGAGGGCCGACGGCGCCGCGTACGACAGGTCGATCACGGCGTCGTCCGGATCGTTCATGGGCCCGAACCGGTAGCCAACCGACGAGCCGTCGGCGACGGCGGCCGGCAAAGTCACGGTGCTGCGTGCGCCCTGCCGGGAGTCGAGATAGCCCCGCTCCCGCAGGAGCGAATAGGCGGCGGCCACGGTGGTCCGGCTGACCTCCAGCGCCGCGGCCAGGTCCCGCTCACCGGGCAGGCCGGTGCCGACCGGCAGTCGCCCGTCCTGCGCCAGCACGCTGATCCGCTCGGCCAGCGCCCGGAACGCCGGCCGGGGCCGCCGGCCCGAGTCCCGCCAATCGGCGAGATCGCGGGTCAAATGGCCGGCCGAGAGCATCCGCACGTTCATCAGGCCAGTATTGCTCAACTGGCCCTACATTTCATAGCCAGTCAGGTGCATGATTCAGTCATGAAGAAGAAGACGTTCCTCCGCCCCTGGTCCCGCTACCGCGAATCGTCCCGAAGGGAAACCGAAACATACTGGCATCCACGCAATCTTGACTCGCTCGAGGATCGCGACGCCATCCGCGGGCGGACCGATCTGCTGGCCGCGCGAGATCGGTCCAGTTGGACCTAACTGGCCTGCTTTTCTGATCCCAGTCGGGCCACTCCCGTACAGGTCAGCTCAGGCCCAGCTCGGCCAGCATGTCCCGCACCCGCTGACCCTCCGACACCAGGAACTTGGCGAAGTCGTCCCCGGCCAGGAACGCGCCCGTCCAGTTGTTGTCCGCCAGCGCCTGGTGCCACTGCGCCGTCTGCTCGAGCTGCTGGAACAGGTCCACCAGGGCAGCCCGATCGGCCTCGGAGACGCCGGGCGGCGCGAGCACGCCGCGCCAATTCGTGAACACGACGTCGACCCCGGACTCGGTCAGGGTCGGCGCGTCGATGCCGGTCACCCGGTCGGGGCCTGAGACCGCGAGCACCCGCAGCTGCCCCGACCGGATCTGTTCGGTGTACTCCACCAGGCTGGAGACGGCGACCTCGATCCGGTCGTCCAGCAGGGGCGGCAACAGCTCGCCGCCGCCGTCGAAGGTCCCGTAGTCCACCTGACGCGGGTCGATCCCCACCGCCCGGGCCAGCTGCATGGTCATCATGTGGTCGGGCCCGCCCACCGCCGATCCGCCGCCGAACGACACTCCGGCCGGGTCGGCCCGCCAGGCCGCGACGACGTCCTCGATGCCGGTGTACGGCGAGTCCGCCGGCACCAGCACGGCCTCGGGCTCGGTGAGCAGACGGGCGATCGGGGTGGCGTCGGTGACGCGGTGCGAGCTGCCGGTGGCGATGGTCGCCCCGACCACCCCGGAACCCATCATCATCACCAGCCGGCCGTTGCCCGACTCGTCGAGCAACCGGGAGAGCGCGACCATGCCCTGGTCACCGGCCAGGTTGAACACGGCGAGGCGGTCGTCCGCACTGCCGGACCGTTCGGCGATCGACACCGCCGTGCGGGCGGTCACGTCATAGCCGCCGCCCGGCACGTTCGGGACCATGATCCGCATCCGGGCAGTGCCGCCGCCGGCCGGGTCGATCAGGGAGCCCACCGAACAGCCGGCCACCAGCAGCAGGCAGCCCACCGCGAGCGCGACCAGCGCGCGAACCGACCTCGTCACCGGGGCACCTCCCGCATCCAGCCTGGCACGTCCGGCGGCCTTGGCGACTTGCGCAGGCAATGGTCGTAGTGGTCGTTGTGGTCACCTCCTGGCCAACCCCGGTCGGACATAAGGTGAGGCAGAGAAGTGACGGCTACATGGGTCGAGGAATTCGAGCGAGGAGGCTCGCCTGATGCGACGCTGGCTGCCTCGCACCCTGGCTGGCAAGTTCCTGGTGCTGCAGCTGGTCGTGGTCGCCCTGGTCCTCGTCGTCGCGGCGGCCGTGTCCGCCCGGCAGTCCCAAGCCCAGTTCAGGACGAGCGCGGCCGACCGGATCCTGGGCGCGGCGGAGAACCTGGCGGCGAACCCCACCGTGCGCGAACGTATCGACACCCTGACCGCGGCGTCCGACCTGGCGCCGGTGGTGGAGTCCATCCGAATCCAGTCGGGCACGTCGGTGGTGCTGATCGCGAATCTCGGCCGGACGATCGTCGCCGCGACCGACCCGACCCTGGTCGGCACCCGGCTGCCCCTGCCCGACGACCGCGCCTGGGACGGTCGCGCCTGGGACGGCGACCTCGCGCTCGGCGGCGACGACCTGATCGCCGCCACCACCCCGGTACTGGCCACCAGCAGCGCCGGGGACCCGACGACGGTCGGGGTGGCCTTCGTCGGCGAGGCGTATCCCAGTGCCTGGTCGTCGCTGGTGTCCGACGTGCCCGAGGTCGCCTTCCTGCTCGGGCTCGCGTCCCTGGCCGGGCTGACCGGCTCGTTCCTGCTCGCCCGACGCATCAAGAAACAGACCCGCGGGCTCGAACCGGCCGAGATCGCCACGCTGACCGACCAGCGCGAAGCACTCCTGCACAGCATTCGCGAGGGAGTTGTCGGCGTCGACCCGGCCGGGCGGATCACCATCGCCAACGACGGTGCGCGCGACCTGCTGGATCTGCCCGAGGACTGCGTCGGCCGTTCGGTCGACGACATCAACCTTGAACCCGATGTCGCCGACGTGCTGTCGGGGCGGGCCGCAGGCGTCGACGTGATCGTCCTGCATCGCGACCGGGTCCTGGTGGCCAACCGGCGGACCGCCCGCACGGCGGGCCGGGAGGGACCGCGCAGCGGCCAGGCCATCGGCACCGTAACCACGCTGCGCGACCGCTCGGACCTGATCGCGCTGCAGCGGCAACTGGGCGCCACCCGAAGCGTCGGCGAGACGCTCCGCGCCCAGACCCACGAGTTCGACAACCAGCTGCACATCATCTCCGGGCTGGCCCAACTCGGCGAGTACGACGAACTGCGGGAGTACCTGTCCACCATCACCGCCCGCCGGGCCCGGGTCGACTCGACGATCCGGGACCTGATCAAGGACCCGACGATCGCGTCGCTGCTGATCGCCAAGTCCAGCCTGGCCGCCGAGTCCAGGGTGGAGTTGCAGGTCTCCCCGGAATCCCGGTGCGATCGGCTGGGCGCCGACCTGTCCCCCGACGTCGGGACCGTCCTGGGCAATCTGGTGGACAA
>DATDBV010000689.1:0-9920 GCA_036524715.1 Nakamurella sp.
CCTCGCGCCATCGGGTGGGGTCGAAGATCTCGCTCACGGTCATGGGCAGCAGCCTACGAGTCGTGGTCGGCCGGCCGTCGACGACGATGCGATAGCTCACGAGAGCCGCTCTTGTGGATCTCGCCGACCAAGCCGCCGGCAGCAGCCGCGAACCGGCCCGGTCCCGACCGCGACTCCGCCCACATCCACACCGGCAGCTCAAGAAAGCTGCTCCTGTAGATCTCGCCGACCAAGCCCGCGGGTTAGCCCGCGCGAATCGGCTCGGGTCCCGACGGGACCACTCCCCACATCCACATCGGCAGTCGAAGAAAGCTGCTGATGCGGATCTCGCCGACCAAGCCGGGTCAGCATGCGCGAACCGGCCCGAGTCCCGACGCGACCACTCCCCACATCCACACCAGCGGCTCAAGAAAACAGTTGGTGTGGATCTCTCGGCCGGCAGGGGCTCCGCCGCGCCGACCGACGGGGTCACAGCCGCGGGTCCACCGCCTCCGACTCCAGGGCCAGCACGCCGAATACGCACTCGTGCACCCGCCACAGCGGCTCGCCCTGCGCGGTCCGGTCCAGCGCCTCCAAGCCCAGGGCGTACTCGCGCAACGCCAGCGATCGCTTGTGCCCCAGGTGGCGCTCACGCAACCGGTCCAGGTTGGCCGGCTCGGTGTAGTCCGGGCCGTAGATGATGCGCAGGTATTCCGCCCCCCGCACCTTCAACCCGGGCTGCACCACGCCACGACGGCCGCGCACCAGGTTGGCCGCCGGCTTGACCACCATGCCCTCGCCGCCCTTGACCGTCAGGTCCCGCCACCAGTCGATGGCCGTCGCGACGGACGCAGCGTCGGTGGTGTCCACCGCCGTCCGGGCGGTTGGCGCCACCAGCCGGGGATCGGCCTTCGACAGGCGGTCGGCGATCTGAAGATGCCAGGTGTGCGGCCGGGTCTGGTGTGCGGCGTGGTCGGTGGCCAGCAGCTGGAACGGCGCCAGCCGCACACCATGCAGGCCGTCTGTCGGCCAGCAGTACCGGCGGTAGGCGTCGGTGAACGCCTCGGCGTTGCTCGCCCGCCGCCGGGTGCGATCCAGCAGTTCGCCCACGTCCCGGCCCGCGCCGGCCGCCGCCGCCAGGGCTTCGATCGCCGCGGGCAGGGCGGCTCGCGCCGCGGCGCCCACCGGCGCGTACTGCTCGCGCAGCAACTGTCCTGCCTTGGCGTTCCAGGGCAACAGTTCGGCATCGAGCAGCAGCCACGACGTCGCGAGATCGTCGAACAGGCCCGCCTTCTCGGCGGCTGCCCGCAACCCGTCGACGAACTCGGCAGTCTGGTGGGGCGGAAAGAAGGCCCGCCCGGTGCGGGTCCGCACCTGACCGACCTCACCGGACGCGCCGAACCGGTCGGCGGCGACGTCCGCCGACCGGCAGATCAGCGCGACGGCCCGCGAGCCCATGTGCTTCTCCTGGCACACCACCCGGTCCACGCCCTCGGTCCGGTAGTACTCGAACGCCTGCGCCGGGTGTTCGAGCGGGCCCGCCCGCTCCGAGGTCGCCACCGGGCTCATCGTCGGCGGCAGGTACAGCAGCCACCGCGGGTCGACGGCGAACCGGCTCATCACCTCCAGGGCGGCCGCGGCGTTCTCCTCCCGCACCGAGATCGTTTTCAGATAGGCGGTCTCGACCACCCGACGGCCGGCCACGTCCGTGATGTCCAGCACCCCCGGATCGCGCACGGCGGCCTCGGCGGTGGCATCGGCGGAGCGGGCGGCAGGGTTGGCCGGGAACGGCCGCGCCGGTTCGTAGTGGATCCGGGCGGCCGGCACCGACACCATCTCCCGCTCCGGGTAACGCAGCGCGGTCAGCCGCCCGCCGAACACGCAACCGGTGTCCAGGCACAGGGTGTTGTTGATCCATTCCGGTTCCGGGACCGGAGTATGCCCGTACAGCACCATCGCCCGCCCGCGGTACTCCTGCGCCCACGGGTAGCGCACCGGCAACCCGTACTCGTCGGTCTCCCCGGTGGTCTGCCCGTACAGGCAGAACGAACGGACCCGTGCCGACGCGCGGCCCTGGTACTTGGCGATCAGCCCGGCGTGGCTGACCACCAGCTTCCCGTCGTCGAGCACGTAGTGGCTGATCAGCCCGTCCAGGAAGGTGCGCACCGCGCTGCGGAAGTCGGCCGGTTCGGCGGCCAGCTGAGCCAGTGACTCGGCCAGCCCGTGCGTCACCTGCACGTTCCGGCCGTCGAGCGCACGGACCAGCTTGTGCTCGTGATTGCCCGGCACGCACAGCGCGTTCCCGGACGCGACCATGCCCTTCACGAGCCGCAGGACCCCGGGGGTGTCCGGGCCGCGATCGACCAGGTCGCCGAGGAACACCGCGCGCCGCCCGCGG
Source organism: Nakamurella sp. (assembly GCA_036524715.1). GTDB lineage: Bacteria > Actinomycetota > Actinomycetes > Mycobacteriales > Nakamurellaceae > Nakamurella. The sequence continues at coordinate 2,378 of DATDBV010000689.1, forward strand.
CATCGCGCGTCCACGGGCCGCCCCGCCTGGTCGCGCACCAGTTCGTAACCCAGCTCGCCCAGCAGGGTCTCGAGTTCATCCCGGCAGCCGTGGATGTCGCCGATCACGTCGAACGGTCCGTGCTCGTCCCGTCGGTCGCTGTACAGCCGGGTGCGGGTGATAAGCACATCCGCGATCTCCTCGACCCCGTCCAACACGTGCACGGTGCGGAAGCCCTCCCGCTGCAGGCCACGCAGTCCCCGGCGCAACTGGTCCCGCTGCCGCCGGACCACCTGCGGGCCGAAGTCCGGTCCGGTCGAGAGGCGTTGCGGTCCAGGCACACCCGCTCGGGAACGTCGAGCACGATGGCCACCGGCAGCACGTCGTGCTCGCGGGCCAACTCGACCAGGGTCCGGCGCGCCGCCGGCTGCACGTTGGTGGCGTCGACGACGGTCAGCCGGCCGTCGGCCAGTCGCAGGCCGGCGATGTACTCCAGCAGCTGGAACGCCCGGGGGGTGGCCGCCTGGTCGTTCTCGTCGTCGGCGACGAGCCCGCGGCAGAAGTCGCTGGAGATCACCTCGGTCGGCCGGAAGTGGGCGCGGCCGAAGGTCGACTTGCCCGACCCGCTGACACCGATCAGCACCACCAGGCTCAGTTCCGGCACGTCCAGGACCCGGGTCACGACGCGCTCCTGGTGAAGATGGCCAGCTGGGTCGGCGGGCCGACCTCGGGATCGTCCGAGCCGACCGGGAGAAAGCGTGCGGTGTAGCCGAAGTCGGCGCCGACCCGCTCGGACCAGGCCCGGAACTGCGCCCGGGTCCATTCGAAGCGATGGTCCCGGTGCCGCATGGTGCCCGCGGGCAACGATTCGTAGCGAGCGTTGTGCTCGGCGTTGGGCGTCGTGACGATCACGGTGCCCGGCGCGGCGAACCCGAACACGCATCGTTCCAGCGCGGCCAGTCGCGGCGGGTCGACGTGCTCGATCACCTCCATCAGGACGGCCGCGTCCAGGCCGGCCAACCGGTCATCGCGGTAGGTCAGCGCCGACTGGAAGATCTCCAGCCGGGCCCGCTCGGGTTCGCTCATCCGCTCCAGTTGCATCCGCTGGGCGGCGATCTGCAGCGCGCGGGTCGACACGTCCACCGCGACCACCCGGCGCAGCGACCGGTCGGCCAGCAGGTCCCGGACGAGAGCGCCCTCGCCGCAGCCGAAGTCGCCGACACTGGCGGGTCCGCTCGCGCGGACGGCGGCGAGCACGGCGCCCCGGCGCTGGTGCGCCAGCGGCACCGCCCGCTCCGGCTCGTCGATCTGGGTCGGCTCGTCGGGCTCGTCGAACTCCGCCGACGTCGCCTCGTCGACCTCGGCGAGCCGGGCCAGCGCGCTACGGGTCAGGACGCCCTGATGCACCAGGTAGCGGTGGGTGATCAGGTCCTTCTCCGGGTGGTCGGCCAGCCAGCCCGCGCCGGCCCGGATCAGCTTGTCCACCTCGTCGTCGGACACCCAATAGTGCTTTCCGTCGTCGAGGACGGGCAGCAGGACATACAGCTGGCGCAGCGCTTCGGCCAGCCGCAGCTCACCGGACAGTCGGATGTCCAGGTAGGGCGATGCGCCCCACTCTGGCATCGCCGGATCCAGATCCGTCACCGTCGCGTGCGCCTGCCAGCCCAGGGGTTCGACCAACCGGCGCAGCAGGTCCACCCCGCCGCGGCAACGCTGTGCGGGCAGGTGGATCCGCAGCGGTATCGGGGTGGCGGCCAACTCCGGGCGAGCCTGGCAGCGACCGGTCATCGCGGTGCCGAACACGTCCTTGAGGGTGAGCGCGAGCATGCTGCCGGTCGCGTACGGCCGGTCGTTGACGTACGAGGCGAGCGCGAAACCGTCCGGATGGGATCCCTTCCCGCGGCGCACCAGCCCGATCGGGTCGACCTCGAGCAACAGCGCCGCCGTGCAGGACTCCTCCGACACGTGGGGGTAGAAGACGTGGGCCAACCCCACCGACTCGGGGAACGACTGCACCCGGTCCGGATGCTTGTGCAGCAGGTAGCCCAGATCGGAGGCGGGTCGATGGGTGGTGGTGATGGTCAGCAGCACGGCAGGGAGTCTGCCAGGCGATGTCCGCCGGATCCTATCGATTCCATCGGGAATCGGACACCGGCGTCGATCGATGTATCACTTTTCGCCGCAGTGGCATCTGATCTCAATTCGGAGTGAATGCGAGTTGAGGAGACCTGATGACCGACATGCCCAGGTCCGCGCGACCGGGCCGCGGCGACGAGCGGCTGCGGCTTCACCCCCGGGTCGGCGAGATCACCGTGGACGGCGTCCTGCGTGAGTATTCCGACCCGGGAGCCACCGCGGATCGGACGTCGTCGGCCCGCCGGGCCATCGAACAGTTCGTCGGCGGTCGGGCCCGGGCGCTCCGGGCCGACGTCGCCGACCTGCGTGAACACCGCGCCGACGAGGGCGTGAACACTTTGCGGATCCGGTACCGCCAGTACCTGTCGGGATTGCCGGTGTTCGGTGCCGGGATCCACGCCGCCGCCAGTCTGGACCGGGCGGCCGTCACCCGGGTCGCGAACACCGTCGAGGCCGACGTCGCCGACGCGCCCCCACCGGATGCCGCGTCGGACCGGGCCGCTCTCGACGAGGCGGCGCTGCGCCCGTTCTCGTCCTACGGCTCGGCCCGGGTGACCGAGTCGACTCTCGGCTACCTGCGGGACACCGCGGACCAGCGGCCGACCGTGCCGGCCGACGACTATCCGACGGCGTCGGTGGACCTGCTGCGGACCGGCGCGCGGCCGGACGGCCGACTGCATCTGGTCCGCGACGTCCGGGTGGAAAGTGCCGGCCCCTTCGAACAGTTCCGGGTCGTCGTCGACGCCACCACCGCCGAGGCGCTCTTCGTCGAGCTGGTGGGCCGGTACGTGGCCGCGACCGGCCTGGTCTTCCTGCCCGACCCGGTCAGCGAGTCGAACTCGGCGGCGCTGAGCAGCTCGTCGAACGCGGCCGCGCTCGACCCGTTCCGGCATGCGGTCACCCTGGACGTCGACCCGGCCCAGGGGGGTCGGTTCCGGTTGCAGGGGCCCTGGTTTCGGTGCGTGGACTGGGACACGCCGAACCTGGCGGTGCCGAGCGAGCCCGCCGCCGACTTCTCCTATCCGACGTATCCGTCGGACCGGCACTTTCTGAACGTCAATGCCTACCACTGGTTGGACACCTTCGCCCGCTACCTGCGGACGCTGGGCAACCCGACGCTCAACGCGAACATGGGCCGGGTCGACGTCGACGCCCAGGGGTTCGACGGGGCGGACAACAGTGAGTGGTTGCCCGGCAACCCCAACCGCATCCGCTTCGGCGAGGGCGGGGTGCCCGATGCCGCCGACTTCGGCGTGATCATCCACGAGTACCTGCACGGCGTCTTCGATTTCCTGGGCAGCAGCCACGGCGGCTCGGGCTCCTACGAACACAGCTTCTGCGACGCGATCGCCGCGGTCTTCCGGGACCAGCACAACCCGGCCCGGCAACGCCGCACCGAGACCTTCCCGTTCGACAACAACGCCAGCGACCGCTGGAGCACCGACCGGACCCTGGACCGGACCGAGCGGTTCGACGACCCCGGGTTCGGCGGGTATCCGTCCGATCGGCGCAACTCGATGCTGGGTACGGTCATCTGGCAGAGCTATCTGGGGGTGGGTGGCGACGACGACGATCCCGGGGTGCGCCAGCACGCCGCCGACGTCGTCATCGGGACCTTCCTGGAGATGCTGTTGAACGTCCCCGACGACAACTCGACGGCGGCGACGCACGCGGTCAGCATGGCCCAGGGGATGGTCGACGCCGACGTGCAGCTCACCGGCGGGCTGCACGCCAAGGTTTTCGACGCAGCGGCCATCGACCGCGGGCTGTGGGCGCCGCGGCCAGTCGACCTGTGGATCGCGGACTGTCCAGCCGATGCCGGCGCCGTTCCGTCGCCGGCGCCGCACTGGACGTCACCGGACCTGTGGGTGCGCAACCTCGGACCGGCCGGCGGCGACGACCCGGAGGACGGACACCAGGATCCGATCGTCGGGCAGCCCAATCACCTCTACGTCCGGGTGCACAACCGCGGCACCGTCGCGTCCGCCGCCGGGTTCACCGTCGAGGCCTTTCATAGCGATCCGGGCACCGGCATGACCTGGCCGAACGACTTCACTTCGATGGGCACCATGCCGATCATCACGTCGATCCCGCCCGGCGGCTCGACCCGGATCGGGCCGTTCCTGTGGACGCCGGGCGTCGTCGACCACGAGTGTCTGCTGGCGGTGGTGCACGGTGCGGACGACCCCGCCGTCACCGCCGGCGCCGTCGGGTCCGTGCCGCACCACCGGCTCGTGCGGTTCGACAACAACGTCGGTCAGCGCAATGTCCATCCGATTCGGTCCGTCCCCGGCGGAAAGGCGAAGTCCTCCCTGGTCATCCGCGGTAGCCGGCAACGGTCGATGAATTCGCTGCTCATCGACGCCACCGGGATGCCCGAGGACACCGGCATCTCGGTGCGAACGTTGAGCCGCCTGGTGTGCAACGCCACCCTGACGGACCTGACGGTGTCCGAGGCCGACCCGGTCCGGTCCAGCCTGACCCAGTCCGGTGCGGTGACGGGCGCGATGGTCGACTTCCCGCTGGCGGCGGATGAGGCGGTCCCGGTCGAGCTGGTGATCGATTTCTCGCACGAGGCGGAGCACCTGCGGCGCTACCCGCTGGTGGTCACCCAGATCCAGGACGGCCAGCCGGCCGGCCGGGTCACCGTCGACGTGGTGGCGATCAAGGAACTCGACGACTACTTCTTCGGGAACCCGCACAGCGGTGAGATCCACATCGTCAGCTGTCCGTTTTGGGAACGACTGGCGCCGGACAGCAAGGTCCCGTTCGCGCGGGTGGATGATGCGCTCGCCCGCGGGTACAACGGCTGCGCGCACTGCCAGCCCGACACCAACACCGGCTGATCCGGTGTCCGAGTCCTACCCCGTCCCCGACAAGCGGACAGCCCCTGCCCCGTCGACGGCGTTCGCCCCGGCGACCGACCCGGCCCGCCGGGTCGCGGCGCCGTCCGGGGACGTGGCGTCGCTGGTCGAGCTCGTGTCCCGGACGCGGCTCGTCGACGATGTCGGCGCACTGGCCGCGTTCCACACCCGTCACACCTTTTCGGCCGGCATCGGCTCGGTCGCCGACCATCTCATCGCCCGGCTGGTGGACGCCGGATACCCGGGGGCGGGCAGGGTGCCCTGGCGGCACGGCGGGCACACCGGCGAGAACGTCATCGCGGTCAAACCCGGCACCGGCCCCGAGCCCGGCCTGGTCGTGTTGTGCGCCCACTACGACTGCCGGATGCAGAACCTGGACGACGCAACCGCCCGGGCCCCCGGGGCGGACGACAACGCCAGCGGGGTCGCCGCCCTGCTGGAGGTCGCCCGCATCCTCGCGCCGGTGACCCTGGCCGACACCCTGCACTTCGCCGCCGTTTCCGGTGAGGAGCAAGGGTTGTGGGGCTCGACCGGATACGCCGCGCACCTGGCCGACGAGGGGCTGGTGGTCGATCGACTCATCAACCTGGACATGATCGGGTTTCCGCCGGACGACGGCTCGATCACGGTCGAGCGCGACCTGGGCAATGCCGTGGCCGGCAACGACGCGGCGTCCGCGGCGTTCGGCATGGTGATGGCCCAGGCCGCGGCCGACCACACCGGCCTGCCGGTGCGGCTCGGCCCGATCTACGCCAGCGACTACATGCCGTTCGAGGCTCGTGGCTGGGTGACGATCGGCGCGTACGAGGGGGAGGGCAACCCGCACTACCACCGGACCAGCGACGACGTCGACACGCTCGACTTCGACTACCTGACCGAGGTGACCCGGATGACGCTGGCCACCCTGGCCTTGACGAGCCTGGCCGGGCCGGTCGCCCCATCGGCCTCACCCGCGACCGGCCACGGGTCGGCGGGCTGATCTTCTCGGCGCCGGTCAACGGGCTGATCTGTGAGCGGTCGGCAGGCTGATCAACGCGGCGCTGAAACCGGCAAATCGGGCGCGGTTCGCCGAGATGAACGGCGGGTAGGCCCCTGGCGGGTCCGTCCCATCAGATTGAAAACGCGCCGAACAGCAACATATAGGACATATCGGGTCGACTCGTCTCGACTGATCAGCCGGGGCGGCCCGGCGGGGCCGGCCCCTCAGGGTGAACCTGACCGTGCGGGCGGGGTTCGTCGTTGCCGGCCGAGCCCAGCGGGGTTGCGCTGATCCAAGACCCATCAAACCGGACAAAACGGCGCCGGAAATGGGTTTTCGATCAGCGCAACGTCAGGGTACTGCCGTCCAAAGTACGCGTTTGGTTCATTTCGGGCATCGGAACGTTCGACCTATCAGCGCCGGGCCGACCGGGGACTTGGGCCGTCCGTTCGAAGTCGGACCGCCCGGACTCAGGATGCGGGCGGGGTCGCGCCGATCGGGAAGATCAGGCAGGTCGACGTTGCGTGGGCCAGCAGCCGGTCACGCGCGTCCAGGATCCTCGCCTCGGCGGTGGCGGTACGCGACCCGGCCGTGAGCACGGTGCCGACGCAACGGATCCGGCCGCCGCCCGCGCGAATCGGGCGCAGGAATCGGGTATTCAGATCCAGGCTGGTATACCCGGTGCCGGCCGGCAGAGTGGTGTGCACGGCGCAGCCGCAGGCGGTGTCCAGCAGGGCCGCGATCACCCCGCCGTGCACGGTGCCCAGCGGGTTCATGTGGAATTCGGCCGGGTCGAGCTCGACGGTGACGCGGCCGGGTTCGACGGTGAACCGGGCGAAGTCCAGCGTCGAGGAGATCGGCGGGGAGGGCACCCGGCCTTCGACCATCGCCTGCAGGAACTCCAGGCCGCTCAGCTGGGGCAGCGAGGCGAGCGCGATGGCCGGGTCGTCCCACGCGTGTTCCCGGGAGCGTGCGTCGGTCTGGGTCTGCGTCATGAACGCAGCTTTCCATGCCGAGCTGGGTTTGACAAGTAGACCCAGGAGCCCGACGATCGGGGAATGTCCGCACCCGAGGCGCTGCAGTGGTCCGTCGACAACTGCACGATCCAGCGAAGCCTGGACGTCATGGGCGACCGCTGGTCGCTGATCGTGCTGCGCGAGGTGTTCCAGGGCATCCGGCGCTTCGACGACATGACGGTGCGCACCGCCATCCCGCGACAGGTGCTGACCGATCGGCTGCGCCGACTGGTGGACGACGGCATCCTGCGCAAGGAGCCGTACCGGGTGCCGGGGCAGCGGGAAAGGCACGAGTACCGGCTCACCGACAAGGGCCTTGACCTTTATCCGGTGCTCATTGCACTGCAGGAGTGGGGCAACCGCTATCTGGCCGACCCGGCCGGGCCGCCGATCGAGTTCGCGCACCGGGACTGCGGCGAGCGGGTGCGCCTGGTCGTGAGGTGCGAGGCCGGGCACGATGTGTCGTCGCGGCGGCAGGTGGTTGGGCGGATCGGGCCCGGTGCAGTCCGGCGGATGTCCGGTGCGGCAATCGACGCCTGACGCGCCCTCGCGCGGGCCACGCCTGGCTC
>DATDBV010000690.1:0-3792 GCA_036524715.1 Nakamurella sp.
GGACAGCGGGCTGGCCCTGGTCCGGGACGAGGCGCAGGAGCTGCTGGACACCGGGTGGGACGCCGGCAAGCTGGTCGCCGACCGGGTCGGCACCGTCACCGAGCAGGACCTGCTGGCGCAGTACGCCACGTACCTGCATTCCCTGGTGGATCTGACCTCGATCCGGCGGCTGCACGTGGTGGTCGACGCGGGCAACGGGATGGCCGGCTACACGGTGCCCGCGGTGTTCGACGGGCTGCCGCTGCGGGTGGATCCGATGTACTTCGAGCTGGACGGCTCGTTCCCCAATCACGAGGCGAACCCGCTGGATCCGGCGAACCTGGTGGATCTGCAGGCCCGGATGCGCGAAGTCGGGGCGGACATCGGCCTGGCCTTCGACGGCGACGCCGATCGTTGTTTCGTCGTCGACGAGCGCGGCGAACCGGTCTCGCCGAGCGCGGTCACCGCGCTGGTGGCCACCCGCGAGTTGGGCCGCCACCCCGGCGCGACGATCCTGTACAACCTGATCTCGTCCCGCGCCGTCCCGGAGATCGTCACCGAGGCCGGCGGCACACCGATCCGGACCCGGGTTGGGCACTCTTTCATCAAGGCCGAGATGGCGCGCACCGGCGCGGTTTTCGGTGGCGAGCATTCGGCGCACTACTATTTCGCCGACTTCTTCCGGGCCGACACCGGCATGCTGGCGGCACTGCATGTTCTGGCCGCGCTGGGCGGCCAGGACCGGCCCCTGTCCGAGTTCACCGCCGAGTTCGACCGCTACGCCGACTCCGGCGAGATCAACTCGACGGTCGCCGAGGTGCCGGCCAAGCTGGTCGCGATCAAGGCGTGGGCCGCCGCGAACGGCGGCACGATCGACGAGATGGACGGCATCACCGTCTCCCTCGTCGGGGGGCGGTGGTTCAACGTGCGGCCCAGCAACACCGAGCCGCTGTTGCGGCTGAACGTGGAAGCGCCGACCGTTGACGAGATGGCCGCGCTGCGGGACGAGATCCTCGCCCTCATCCGCGCCTGAGCCCAACCTGCCTCATCCCTAACAGGGGATGTCGACGTCCGGGCGATCGGCCACGATGATCGCTGACCTGCTGAAGAAAGGCTTCGACGATGTCAGCTCCGGGGGAGGGGCCGGCCCGGCTGGACCCGGTTCTGCTCGACGTGTTGGCCTGTCCGGCCGAGCACCATGCGCGGCTCGAAATCGGGGCCCCGGGTGATCCGAACGCACCGGCGCTGACCTGCACGGAGTGCGGCCGGGTCTTCCCGATCCGGGACGGGATCCCGGTGTTGCTGCTGGACGCGGCCACCGGGGGACCCTCATGAGCGCGGGGCGGCGTCACGCAGCGTGGCGATGGGTCACGAGCGGCGGGCGGGCGGGCGGGCTCGACGTCGCCGCGAACCGTCGGCACCGCGGCGGTACCCCTGGCGGGCCGGCCGGGCTTGCGGGGCGTCCGGGAGAGACTCCCCGAAAGGCTCCCGGAGAGGCTCCGTCATGACCGCCGATCTGCACGACCCGGACGAACTGGTGGCCGCCGACGTCGCCCAACTCCTGCCGTCCGCGGCGATGGCCGGCGCCCAGGTCCGCGCGACCGCCGAGCCGGTGACGCCGTTCGCGGACTTCGGTCGACCTCGTGCGTTGGTGGTGATCGGGGCGCACGCGGCGGTCGACGCGGCCCTGCTGACCGCTCTGGTCGGTGACGTGCCGGCGCCGGTGGTCACCGGGACGGCCCTGCCGTCGTGGGTGGGTCCGCTGGACATCGTGGTGGTGTTCGCGTCGGTGGTCGACGACATCGCGTGTGCCCAGGCGGCCGCGCTGGCCGTGCGCAGGGGCGCCAGGGTGATCGTCCGGGCCGCCGCCGACGGTCCGGTCGCCGACGCGGCCGCCGGGTCGGTGCTGCTGGTCCCGGCGATCCCGGTGACCGAGGCGCTGGCCGGCGCCGCGCGGCTGACCGTGCTGATCGGCGTGGCCGCGGCCGCCGGATTCCTCCGGCGCCCCGACTTCATGCTGGCCGCGGATCAGCTCGACGCGCTCGCCGTGGCCTGCCACCCGTCGTCCGAGTTCTTTATCAACCCGGCGCTGACCCTGGCCGAGCACCTGTCCGCCGGAACCCCGCTGGTGATCGGGACGGATCCGGTCGCCGACGCGCTGGCCGGCTACGCCTGCCGGTCGTTGGCCACCCTGGCCGGTTATGCCGGGGGCGCGCTGCTGTCCTATCAGGCCGCGGGGTCGCCCCCGGTGCTGGCCAGTGCCGCGCGGACGGACGGTCCGGCCGGCACCTTCTTCGACCCTTATCTGGAGGATGACGCGGGCACCTCCGACGCCGGGCAGACGGTCAGCAGCGTGCTGGTGGTCGGGCCGTCGGCGCAGGGTGCCACGTCCGCGGCCGGCGGATTTCCCGCCGGTTCCGGGCTGCTGCCGTTGGAGTCGTTGCCGACGTTCGGGTCCGAGCCGGTCGACCCGACCCGGCTCCCGATCCATCCGCAATCGCCGCTGGCCAGCGCCCTGCACGCCGCGCTGCCACGGGCCATCACCATCGGGCCGGAAGAGTTGACAACGCCGGAGCAGACCCCGGAAGGGGTGGAACCGCTGCCGTCCCGCGACGCATTCAGCTGGACCCTGGCGATGATGGCCCGGATCGACTTCGCGTCCGTCTACCTTGGACTCCGGTCGGGGGCGCGGCCGCCGATGGACAGCCCGGACGGACTTGGCCGGCGCGGGAGTGCCGCGCTGCACCTGCCGTCGGCGGGCGGCCGTGCGGCCTGGAGCGAAAGGGAGTCCGGTTCGTGGAGTTGATGCGCAACCGGATCCGGCCGTACGCCTGGGGTTCGCGTACGGCGATCGCAGAGTTGCTGGGCGAGCCGAGCCCGGCGCCGCACCCGCAGGCGGAACTATGGGTGGGGGCCCACCCGGCCGACCCGTCCGCGTTGCTCGGCGACTCGGCCGAGACCGCGGACGGCCGCCCACTGACCGAGGTGATCGCGGCCGACCCGGTCGGCGCGATGGGTGAGCCGGTGCGCGACCGGTTCGGGTCGCGGCTGCCCTTCCTGCTCAAGGTCCTGGCCGCCGCCGAGCCGTTGTCCCTGCAGGCGCACCCGTCGTCGGCGCAGGCCGAGCGCGGGTTCGCGCTCGAGGAGGCGGCCGGCATCCCGCTGTCCTCGCCGCAGCGCAATTACCGGGACCGTTTCCACAAGCCGGAGCTGATCTGCGCGCTCACCGAGTTCGAGGCGCTGTGCGGCTTCCGGGAGCCGTCCCGCACGGTGCACCTGCTGGCCGCGCTCGAGGTGCCCGCGCTGGACCACTACCTGGGGCTGCTGTCCGGTCAGCCCGACGAGCACGGCACCCGGGCGCTGTTCTCCTCGATCATCACCATCCCGCCGTCCACCCTCGGCCCGCTGCTGTCCGACGTGCTGGCCGCGTGTGTCGAGCGGGTGCAGGTCGCCGACGAGTTCACCATCGAGTACCGGACCGCGCTGGCGCTCGGGGAGCGGTACCCGGGCGATCCTGGGGTGCTCGCCTCGCTGCTGCTCAATCGGATCACCCTGCAGCCCGGGCAGGCGCTCTACCTGCCCGGTGGGAACATGCATGCCTACCTGGCCGGCGTCGGCATCGAGATCATGGCGAATTCGGACAACGTGCTGCGCGGCGGGCTGACGCCCAAGCACGTGGACGTGCCGGAGCTGATGAAGGTGCTGGACTTCAGCCCGGGTGACGTGCAGATCCTGCACGGTGATCCGGGACTCGCGGGTGAGCGGGTGTATCGGACACCGACCCCGGAGTTCCGGCTGTCGCGGCTCGAGCCG
>DATDBV010000691.1:0-2087 GCA_036524715.1 Nakamurella sp.
CCCAGTCGCGATGACCCAGTCGCGATCTAACGCAGGGTGAACTGCCGCCCCAGGATCCCGTCCCGAGCCCGGCGCTCGGCGTCCGACAACGGCGCGTCCACCCCGAGAGCCGACGCCAGCCGCTCGGCGAAGGCCAGCGCGGGGCCGTCCCATTCGCTCGGATGCGCGTCCCGGTCGAGATCCCAGACGGGCACCAGCCGGCCGTGCGCCCGGAACGATCCGACGTAGCGGGACCCGTTCCCCAGGTCGAGCCGTTCGGCCACGTGCAGCCGGGCCAGTGCGGCCATCAGCGGCGCCTCGTCCTCGGGCCGCACCCAGCGCAGGTGCGCCCGTTCGCCGGCGTCGACCCAGTAGGCGCCGGGTAGGCCCGCCACCCGCGCGGTGGGCATGATCGCGGCGTTGGCCCGTTCCAGCGACATCGCCACCTCGCTGCCGGGCGTCACCTCCTCCTCCAGCCACCAGGAGAAGTTCTCGTGAACGGTGACGTCGAGGGGTTCGTCGACGACCAAGTCGCCGTACCGGTTGCCGACGGTCGCCCGCCCGACCACCGGCCGCACCGACGACGGCTCGGCCGCCAGCGCCCACTCCAGGGCGGCGCCCAGGTCCCGGGAGAGGTCGCCGGTGTGCGTCTGCACCTGCATGCCCAGCAGGATCGACCCGTCGGACCTGGTCAGCGCGGCCGCGGCGCCGGGCAGCACGCTGGCCAGGGTCACCGACGGCACATCGTCGCGCGGCTCGATCAAGGTCAGCGGCGCGCTGGCGGCCGGCACGAACTCACGCAGCGCGATCAGCTCGGTCTCCGCGGCGAGCCCCGCGAACGGCCGGGTGACGATCAGATCGGCCGCGTCGGCCGATCCGTGGCACGCCTTGTAGCGGCGTCCGGAGCCGCACGGGCACGGGCGGCGCGGGTTCACGGACGCGTCGCCGGCCGGGGTCGGCGCGATCGCGGTGGACCCACCGGAGCGGCGGTTCTTCTTGGACACCCGGCCACGGTAGCCGAACGGTGGTCCCGCGCTGCCGTTCGCGACCGACGGGTGACCGCCCGCTCAACCGCGGGTCGGCGCCGGCTCCTGCACCACCCACCCGTCGGGGATGGCCGCCCGCTGCCGCAGCCGCCGCGCAAACCGCTGCAGCATCACCGCGCCGAGGCCCGCGCAGACCGCCCCGGCCAGGTCGACCGCGATGTGCAGTTGCACGGTGTCGGCGATGGCCTGCAGGCTGCCACCCAGGCCGCGGGCCAGCGCGATCAACGTGAGCATGGCCGAGACGAGCCAGCTGATCCACCAGCAGACGATCAGCCGGGACACGCGAGGCGGTCGGTCCGGTCGGTGGTGGGCGGTGAGCATCCGGTCGATCTCGGTGACGATCTGCCCGGCGCCGTACAGGTTCCATCCCGGCACCAGCAGTCGCGCCAGGACCGCCGCTGTCGACCGGGACGGCGCCGACCCCAGGCGCCGGGCGGCCGCCGCATGGGTGCGCACCACCGCGATCACGGCAACGACCAGGGCGGCGGTCGTCACGGCCACCGAGCATGCCCCCGCGGCGGCCACGAACACGTCGCTGGACCGGACGGTCGCGCCGGGGAGCACCTTCGTCCGACCCTCGAGCATCAGCGCGAACCGCCAGCTCTCGGCGGCCGCGGCCACGAATGAGACCACCGACGCGGCCGCCGCCAGCCAGGCCGCGGCGCGCAGCGCGCCGGCGGGGTCGGGGCCTCGTCGCTGCTCCGGGGCCTGGTCGAAGTCGTGCCAGACCACCGGCGGGAAGGCCCACCGGGGATGGGGACCGCGGTAGGCCGGCGGCCCCGTGTACGGCGGGGCATCGGCCGGCCGGACGGTGCGCGGCGGACCACCGGGCGGGGGATGGGCGACCCACCGGCGCAGCCGCAGGCCGCATCGCACACAAGGGTGCCGACCGGACCCGGTCTGCCGCACCCCGCAGCGGGGACAGACCACGGTGCGGGCCGCGGGCGGGGCGAACGGCGAGTACGAGCCGATGGTCACGGGGGTGCGGACCCTGGGGTCACGGTCGGATTCACGACGCCCTCAGATGACTTCGGGCGCGGCGTCGCCGTCGGCCTCCATCGG